>NZ_JBQENT010000051.1:0-38605 GCF_052044855.1 Metabacillus sp. 22489 | reverse complement strand
TCGCACTCTTGTAAGAGTTACTTTGTCACAGGGCTTCAACCTTAGGATTTCTCCACCAGTTGCCTGTCAGCTACCGAGCGTTTTGGCACTTACTCGGATTGGACTTTCACCAATTAGCACTTAACGGCTTGCTGGGCACGCTAAATTAAAAAAAGCAATTGGCTTTTACCCTCCAATTGCTTTTATTTATTTATATGAATTTGAATCGATCCCTTTTCATGCATAATAGTCATCGTTGTACCTGGTGTCATCATATTTTCTAATATATCCTTTGCAGCTTGAAGAGAGAATTCTATTCTTTCTAATTTTTCTGTTTCCTCTTCTCGTTGTTCAAAAGGGATTTGCTTTAGTTGTTTCGCATATTCATGTGTTGTTGAATGATAGCTGGCAATCTTTTCATACACTTCATCATACAATGCTTCGATTTCCTTCTTCATTGCTTCCGTCTCCCTTACTTGTCTTCTCTCTATGATACAAAACTTATAGGTCTAGGTAAAATACGAAACTAATATTTGAGGTTCTTTTATCATTTTTGTTTTTAAATAAATGGTTGATTAAGATCAGCTACCAGACCTTAGGATAAAACAACAATGTTACGAATGTAACTCAGTAATTTAACTATTATGCAATAAGCGTTTATGGATCCATATAGCAGCCTGGCACCCATCAGCCATTGCTATCGTCACCTGTTCCGAATGGGCAACAGCGTCCCCTGCTGCCCATACATTTGTTATATTTGTTTCCTTCGTCCGCGGGTCAACGAGAATATGTTTATTCTCAAGCAATTCTACACCTAGTTGACTTGCCAGATCCGAGTGCACCTTATTCCCACCAAAGCCAATAAAAGCCTTATCTCCTTGAATGATTTTGCCGTTTTTCAATTTAACCCCTTTAAATACTTCATCTGCAACTATAGCATCTATTTCTTCATCAATGATTGTTATTTGCTTTTGCTTAAGTTTATTTAATAGCTCTTCTTCAATCGTTTTTCCCTCATGATTAATAAACGTAATCTGATTTGTAAAATATGTTAAAGTTAAAGCCATATTTGCTCCGGTCTTACCAGATCCTAAGATTAATACATGTTTATTTTTCCCTTCATATCCATCACAATCAGGACAAACATATATTGAAAGACCTAACCATTTTTCAATATGTTTAATCGGGGGAATATGATCCTTTACACCTGTTGAGATAAGCAGTGTTTTTGATTGATACTGTTCCCCCTGTTTCGTACGAACTTTCATCAGCTTATCCTCTTTTTGCGCCTCGATTACGTGATCATTTATAAATTGAATCCCCAGAGCTTCAGCCTGACTTCTCCCAAGCTCTCTAAGTGTTTGTCCACTAACACCATCAGGCCATCCAAGTAAATTATGATAACCACGGCAAAGATTAGAACGACCATTTTCACTATCAACTACTAAAACTTGTCTCATATATCTACCTAGCTGGATTGCAGCCTGTAACCCTGCAATTCCTCCACCAATTATAATGCAATCAAATGTTTCCTGCCCCATTTATACACGTCCTTTATTTTATTGTTTATATGTAGACTGTGTAAAAGTGGATTGGAACATTCTATAAATACACAAATCCAATAAATGTTTTATATATTGTGGATAACCTTACCTTATTAAAAGAGTCATCCACTAGGTGTAGTAAGCAAGTGCCTTTTTATATCCTCTTTTCAAGGCACTTGCTAAGAAAAACCGCGCATTTTTCTCATATTAGACAAACAGCTACAAGCATTTCAATATTATCCAGTACATAGCTTTCCATTAACATTTTAAAAATTAAGATATTAACAAGGTAAGTATTGGTTAACAACAAGTTATACACAGAAGTTATCAACATATCCACAATTGATATCCACATTTTGTGTGGGTACATTTGTTCGCCACAATATCTATCAAGACTTATCCCTGTTATCAACAGGTTATACACAGCAATATCAATTGTTCTTCATACTTATTGCCTATAAATTTTATTATTCTACTTTATTCGACACCTTCATTAAAAATCTGAGTTCTATGATGAGCGGTATTGTCCTCCATTTACATGAAGAACTTGACCAGTAACATAGCGAGAATCATCTGAAGCTAAATACACATAGGTTGGAGCAAGCTCGAACGGTTGACCAGCACGCTTCATTTCTGTATCTAAGCCAAATATTGCAACTTCCTTTGCAGAAAAGCTCGATGGGATAAGGGGTGTCCAAATTGGCCCAGGTGCTACCCCGTTCACCCGAATTCCTTTGTCAACTAATGAAAGGGATAGTGATCTCGTAAATGTCGTAATTGCTCCTTTCGTTGCTGAATAATCAATTAACATTTTATGACCTTCATATGCAGTTATCGAGGTTGTATTTATAATCGAGCTTCCATTTTTCAAATAAGGAAGACTTGCCTTCACCATATAAAAAAAGGCAAAGATATTCGTTCGAAAGGTAGCTTCAAGCTGCTGTGCAGAAATATCTAAAATACTTTTCTGGACAATTTGAATCCCGTGATTATTTACAACAATATCTAATTTTCCAAATGCTGCAATCGTTTGTTGAACAACTTGATAACTTGTTTGCTCTTGGCTTAAATCACCGGGAAGTAATAAACAACGACCACCTAACTCTTCAATTCGCTGCTTTGTCTCCTGAGCATCTCTGTGCTCATTTAAATAAGGGATGACTACAGCTGCCCCTTCTTTTACAAACGCATAGGCAATTGCTCTACCAATTCCACTATCACCACCTGTTATAATGGCAACTTTATTCTTTAATTTCCCACTGCCCTTGTATCCTTTTCTATCAGAAATAGGCCTTGGTACCATTTCATATTCAAATCCCGGATGGCGATTTTGGTGTTGAGGTGGAAACGTAAGTGGCTGTTCTTCACATTTTTGCTGTACGGAATAGTAAGGATATAACGGATATTTCCCCATGAGTAACCTCCTTTTCTTTCCTCTCAAATTAAGCCTATTCCAAGGAAGCTTGGGAACATCACTAATTTTTTGACTCTTTTTGCAAAAGCACAAGGAACAAAATTGTGGTGGCTTGGAGCGGAGATACGAGATATGTACATGATGCATACGACGAGTGACTTAAAGAACAGCAAACAAACTTAAGTGCCTGCAATATCCTGCTTTTAGCAAGAAAAAGGAGGTTGCTCATGATCTGAACACCTCCAGTAGATTCCATTATCTTTTATTAAACCCTTGTTGTTCAACAAACTTTTTCATATACATCCTTGCTGGCTTTGCTAACAATCCTGCCATTTGTCCTGTCCACGTATCCTTTCGCTTTCCGTTCGTTCGCTTTTGATAGTAAGCAGAGATTTCTTCATCATAATCATTTAACTGTTGATAATACGCCACTTTATCTTGATTGTATTCATCCTCATGATAAATATGTTGTAATGGAAGACGTTGCTTTTTATCTGGCTGCTGTGCAGGATACCCGACTGCAACTCCAAATAGCGGGATAACATATGGTGGAATTTTTAACAACTCACATACCTCTGTTAGCTGATTCCGTAGCCCACCGATATAGACTGCACCAAGCCCCATCGATTCAGCAGCAAGGACTGCATTTTGCGCAGCAAGTGTTGCATCAATAATCGCTACCATAAACTTTTCTGTACTTTCTAATGCTTCACTCGCATCTTGTGAGTAATTCTCTGCAATTAACTGATGACGATAAAGATCTGCACAAAATACGAAAAAATGTCCATTTTCGGCAACATAAGCTTGTCCACCTGCTAACTCAGCTAACCTCTCCTTTTTCTGCTTATCCTTTACACCAATAATTGAATAGGCCTGGACAAAGCTTGAAGTCGATGCAGCTTGTGCGCTTTCAACTATCGTCTTTATTTGTTCATCTGATAATAATTTGTCCTCAAATTTACGAATTGAACGGTGATTCTGGATTAATTCAATTATCTTATTCAAAGATAGCTCCTCCTTCTAAAAAAGGAATTAGAATCTCTAATCCCTTAAGTTCTACTATTATTGTAACTCTCTTTGCTTCGTTTCCTCTCCTAAAACCAATACCGCGAGCGCACCAACTAGAATGGATATGGCAAAAATAAAGAAGATTGTATGGATCGAAACATTTGCTGCAACTAAATATCCTACTAATAACGGACCAAAAATTCCACCAATCCGCCCGAACGATGCCGCTAAACCTGTTCCTGTGCCACGGATTTCTGTTGGGTAATGCTCAGGTGAATATGCGTATAACGCTCCCCACGCCCCAAGATTAAAGAAAGATAAGAAAATACCAGATGTTAACAGTAATCCTAGGCTTTCTGCATTTCCAAAGAAATATGCACTGACAGCAGTTCCAATTAAAAATGTAACTAAAACAAATTTCCGGCCAACTCGCTCTATTAAAAAGGCGGCACTAAAATAACCAGGTAATTGTGCCAATGTCATGATAAGAACATATTGAAAGCTTTGTATTAAATCAAAGCCCTTCATTACCATCACACTTGGCAGCCATAAAAACATTCCATAATAAGAAAAAACAACACTGAACCATAATATCCAAAGCATTGCCGTCTGTTTAACATAAGGCTTTGCCCAAACCTTGATTATTTTACTAAAGGATGATTCCTTTTTTGCTGCTGTTGCTTGGAATGCAGGTGAATCAGGTAATTTCACTCTTAAATATAGTGCATAAAATGCTGGTAATGCGGTTAAAATTAAAGCTGTTTGCCATCCATAATGCGGAATGACAAAATAGGAAATAAGCGCAGCGATTAACCAACCACCAGCCCAGAAGCTTTCTAACAAAACAACAACCTTTCCTCGTTCCTTAGCTGGTACACTTTCAGACACGAGCGTTGAAGCAACAGGAAGCTCCCCACCTAGACCCATTCCAATGAAAAACCTTAAAATTAAAAACATAGCTAAGGATGTAACGAGTGCTGAAAGCCCGCTACCTACTGAGAATAATAACAATGTAATAATGAAGACATTTTTCCTGCCAATTCGATCTGCCATTACACCAAATACTAACGCACCGACAGCCATTCCTATTGAATTGACACTTCCTATCCATCCCATCTCTGAAGAGGAAAGATTCCAATCTACCTTTAATGCTGCAATGATGAACGAAAGGATCCCAACATCCATTGCATCAAACATCCAGCCTAAGCCGGCAACACCGAGCAGTTTCTTTCTAGATATAGCTTGAGTATTCTCCATCCTGACCACCTTTCACTTCTTAACCCCCTTATTATTTATGATGTATTAAAGAAGGAGGATTAAATAGTCGAAAAATTATAACTCCATCTACACTTATACTTCAATTAAATTAAGATCGTCAATGTTTATTGCTTAACATCCCATTTTCTTTTCTACTTCATTCATGACAGCTTAAAATGAGGCTATTTTATTATTTTTCAAAACTACAATATTTTTCCTTTGTATCACTTTCATCTAAAAAGGGAATATGTTATAGTAAATGTAACAAAATGTTCACAAATTGTCCTTTTTTTTGACACAAATCTGAAAGCGTTAACAAATATTTGTTAAGGAGCTGGTTCAAAATGGACGTATTTTTCGCATATTTATTAATGGCAAGTGCAACTCCACTCTTTTTATGGAAAGAGAATATGAAATTAGCTATTTTTCAGATCCCAGTTATCGTCGCAATGTGGGTTATGTTCTTCTTATATATAAGCAATGATTATACTATGGCAGGTCACCTAATGTTTGGTGCAATTTTTGCATTAAATGTTATTCTCGCTCATGCAACTATGTTTTACGTGTTTGCTCTTCCTTTCTTTAAGCAATTAAAAAGCAAACGAAGAATCATCTAATAGTATTAGACAAAATATATAGGTTTAGAAAAGGGGCTAACTCATTGGAGTTAACCCCTTTTTATTTAAGCTGTAAATACGGTCCCGTGTTGACCCTTCGCTAGATAAATTTAACATTTGCAACAGTCTTGTTGCTAAATTAGGTGAATGTATCATCAAAAAGTCCCTTAACTTACGATTAGTGATCGTCGTTCCAATGAGGAGGATATAGTCTTGAAGCGCCAAAATATGGGCATCCTTATCTTTATTGCCACAGCTTGGGCAATTCCACGATCCATATACTCTTATCATTGGGTGGCTTTGACACGATGGACAAAATACTCCCTTCACTAATTCATCATAGGTAATATCATATTGCTCTAAGTATGATAATTGCAAAGGTTCATCCGCTTTTTTTAACAAGCGACAAGCCTTTTTTATTTGTTTACCTGTTAACCTTTTGACTTGGTACATCTTTTCAAATTGCTGTAGCTTATTAGGAAGATGATCGGCATGTAATACCTTTTCGGCAGCATCTTTGTAATTGTCAGCTGTACGTATGATCGTCTTTTCATTACTAATAACAACAAGCGATAAAATCGGAAGGGTTGGAAGGTCATTTTTTGCTAGCCAATTTTTTAGATGAAGCTCCTGTCTTTTTAGTTGTGAAATCGGATCTTTAAAAGCTGTTTCCTCTCCATCCTTTGTCCGGATTAACTGGTGAAAAACTGGATCAAAATATACGGTTCCTGAGATGTTTTTCACCTCAACAATGACGAGAAAATTGCTGTTTAGAATCAAAGTGTCCATTTGAAAATAATGACCGGAATCCTTTAGACGAAGATCATGTAAAATGTAATAATCTTTTTCAGAAAGAAAGCTTAATGGATAGTCAAGTGCCTTCTCACCATTATAGCCTGATTGTCTTTTCGCGAGGTTTTCTTGCAACAGAGGAACTTTTAGATGAGTTTTTGGTAGTCTTCGAAGTAAGGCCTGTAATTTGAGGATCGAAAGAGGAATTTCTCTTTTTTTTATAATCATTTTACCCCTCCAATTGATTTTTCTTTACATATTCGTGCTCTTAGCTTAAATTCCTACTGCCTTTTGAAAATTTTTTTCGGTAACAGATACTGAATCTATCAACTTTTCCAGGTAATCTGTCGACTTTCCAAAAAAATTTGTCAACTTCTTTAAATAATCTCTCAACATTTCATAAAAATCTGTCATTCGACAAAATTCGCATAAAAAAACGTCGCATTTTTCGTTGCGACGTCTAATTTTTAACTCTTTCTTCTGCAATTTTTTTAATATATCGGTTCCTTGTAATGAGGAAATCCTTCATATATTGCTCCAAAAATAAGCGATCAGCAATTTTTCCGATCCATCCTAATGGGGAGGTATAATCAAACGTATCTACCATCAATGTACCGTTTGCTTTCTCAATGAATTCATGCGAATGATAGAATCGCTTAAACGCACCCTTTTCCATTTCATCGACAAACCGTACTGGGAACTCAAATTCGGTGATACGGACAGTGAGCTTTTGCTTGATCCCGAAATGAATGGCCTCCCAGGTAACGGTCTCATTTAGTCCAATTAATCAGTTTGTAACACCAGCGATAGCTCTCTCGAATGTCTTGCTTGTTGATTCTGTATGAATTTCAATATCGCGTGCGACATCAAAGCATATTTCTCGCGGTGCGTAAATAAACATATCTGTTTGAATGATTGGCACGTTAAATCTTCCTTACTTATAGCTTTTCACCTGAAGCAAATCAAATCGATTGCCATACAGATCTTCAAAAACAACTTCTATACCCCATGGCATGTCATTTGGTTCACCATGGAAGGTAACACCCTTTTCCTTCATCCTATGATAGTCTCTGATACAATCATCAGTTTCAATGACTAGAAAAACATGCTGAGCTGTCTGAGAGCCAACGCGGGCATGCTTTTCAGCAGTATCAGCTTTAACAAATACAATCGCGGTCTCTGATTCTTGGGAAGGAGCTACTGTTACCCAGCGCATCCCTTCACCAAATTGATTATCAGTTAAAAGGACGAAGCCTAGCGTATTTGTATAAAAGGAGATGGCTTCATCATAGTCAGAAACGAGAATCGTAATATGACCAATTTTTCGGTTCATTGTGCGCTTCCCTTCTAGTTACTTTTTCAAATTTAGCTTTGAAAGTGCGTCTGCGAGAGCTGAGTTTGTGAACTCATCATTTTGGTTCTTCATATATTTTGCTACATCTCGTTTAGAGACTTTGCTATTTTGGTTCTTTTTCCGTCTTTCCTGGAAGGTTGACATTTTTTCGCGATGGCCACAGCTGCATACAAAAATTTGTCCTTCTCCCTCACCTCGTAGCTCAAGCTTTTTATGGCAATTCGGGCAACGAGCATTCGTTGTTCGAGCTATATTTTTTCGATAGCCACATTCGCGGTCCTGGCATACGAGCATTTTTCCCTTTTTCCCGTTGACTTCAAGAAGGAGCTTGTTGCATTCTGGACATTTGCTGCCTGTAACATTATCGTGTTTGAAACGTTCCTTACTATTTTTAATTTCTTGGACGATTTCTTTAGCATATTGTCTCATATCACTGATAAAGGCTTTTTGCGATAAGGTTCCTTTTGAAATTTTTGTTAGCTTTTGCTCCCATTCCGCTGTTAAAACTGGAGATTTTAAATCTTCAGGAACGAGGTTCAATAATTGCTTGCCCTTAGAAGTAATAAAGATTTCCTTCCCTTTCTTTTCAATGAGGAAGCTGCTATAAAGCTTTTCAATAATATCTGCTCTTGTTGCAACCGTACCGAGTCCACCTGTTTCACCGATTGTTTTAATTAACTCCTTGCTTTCTCCTGCCATGTATTTTGATGGGTTTTCCATCGCAGATAAAAGTGTTGCCTCATTAAAACGTGCTGGTGGCTTTGTTTCCCCTGTTGTTTTTGTTAGCGAGACGACAGATAGCGTGTCTCCTTTGTTTACTTCAGGGAGCTTTTGATCGTCTTCACTATCTTCATCTGTATAGTCTGTATAAACTTCTTTCCAGCCTTGTACGAGAATTCTTTTTCCTTTTGCTGAAAAAGCTTCTTCGCCGATTTTTGCTGTGACAACTGTTTGTTCATACTGAAATGCAGGAAGCAGGACGGCTATAAACCGCTTTACAACTAAGTCATAAATTTTTCGTTCCTTCTCACTTAACGCACTCAACGGAACAGATTCTTCGGTTGGGATAATTGCATGGTGATCGGAAACCTTCTGATCATCAACAAATGACTTATTTGCTTTAATCGGCTTGTTTACTATTTTTGCGATGACAGCTGTATAAGGCTTGATCCGACAAGCTTCCAACCGATCCTTTAATGTTCCAACGATATCACTTGTAAGATAGCGTGAATCTGTACGTGGATATGTTAACACTTTATGCTGCTCGTAAAGCTTTTGCATAATCGATAGTGTCTCTTTCGCTGAAAAGCCGTAACGCTTATTCGCATCACGTTGTAGTTCAGTTAAGTCATATAATGCCGGAGAATACGTCTTTTTCGGTGATGTTTTCACATCAGTGACCTTTGCTGATTTACCTTTTAAGTTAGCTAGCTTCTCATCAATATGTTTCTCAGTAAAAGTTTTTGTATCATTTGTTTTCGCATCATGCCAGGTGAGTGCAAGACCAGCTGTCGTAACTGCCTTCATTCCATAATATTTTTTCGGCTTAAATGATTTGATTTCCTCTTCACGTTGAGCAATCATCGCTAAAGTTGGAGTCTGAACACGACCTGAAGAGAGCTGAGCATTGTATTTTGTAGTAAGGGCACGGGTTGCATTAAGCCCAACTAACCAGTCTGCCTCTGCACGGGCAACTGCTGATGCATATAGATTTTCATAGTCTTTGCCATTTTTTAAATGTCTGAAGCCATCTTTAATTGCCTTATCTGTTACAGATGAAATCCATAATCGTTTAATCGGCTTATTTACCCGTGCTTTTTCGAGAATCCAGCGAGCAACAAGCTCTCCTTCCCGACCAGCATCTGTTGCAATGACAATTTCACGAACATCCTTACGAAGCAGCTGTGCTTTGACCGCCTGAAATTGCTTTCCTGTTTTTTTAATTACGACAAGCTTTAATTGTGGTGGCAGCATTGGTAAATCTTCTAAGCGCCATGATTTATATTGATCCCCGTAAGTTTCAGGATCGGCTAATGTAACGAGATGGCCTAATGCCCATGTAACGATATATTGGTCACCTTCTAAAAAGCCATTTCCTTTTTTATGACATTTTAACACTCTAGCTAAATCTCTTCCTACTGAAGGTTTTTCAGCTAGAACGACTGTTTTACTCATATGAACATCCTTTCACTCATAGTCCTTTCTCTATTATAGGTGTTATTAACGAGGAAATCTAATCAGATTAACTTCATTCGATTACCAGTAGCATATTGGAAAAAACAATAGTAGAATGAGCAAAGATACTTGTTTACTCACGGAGGATAAAAAATATGAGTCTATTAACGATTGATAATCTCAGCCATAGCTTCGGTGACCGTACATTATTTAAAGATGTTTCACTTCGTCTTTTAGCAGGTGAACGCGTCGGACTTGTCGGTGCAAATGGTGTTGGAAAATCTACTTTAATGAATATTATTACAGGGCAGCTTATTTACGATACCGGCCGTGTCGAATGGACTCCAGGGGTTCGTTATGGCTACCTTGATCAACATACTGTATTAACAAAAGGTAAAACGATTCGCGATATATTAAATGATGCTTTTCTTCCTTTATTCGAGCAGGAAAAGGAGCTAAATGAAGTAACAGATAAAATGGCAACTGCATCGCCTGAGGAGTTAGAGGAGCTACTAGAAAAAATGGCACAAATTCAGGATCGCCTTGATGCTGGTGGCTTCTATTTACTTGATATGAAGGTTGAGGAAACTGCAAGAGGGTTAGGACTTGATGCTATCGGTCTAGACCGAGATGTTTCAGCATTAAGTGGTGGGCAGCGAACAAAGGTGCTGCTAGCAAAGCTTTTATTAGAACAGCCTGATGTCTTATTGCTTGACGAGCCAACTAACTATTTAGATGTTGAACATATTCGCTGGCTTAGTAACTATTTAAAGGATTATCCACATGCATTTCTATTAATCTCACATGATACCGAATTTATGAACAGTGTATCAAATGTTATTTTCCATTTAGAATTTTCTAAGCTCACACGATACACAGCAACGTATGAGAAGTTTTTGGAGCTTGCTGAGATTAATAAAAACCAGCATTTACAGGCTTATGAAAAGCAACGTGAATTTATTAAAAAACAAGAGGAATTTATCGCAAAAAATAAAGCACGTTACTCAACAACTGGTCGTGCAAAAAGCCGTCAAAAGCAATTAGACCGCATTGAAAGAATTGACCGTCCAGAAACTGCAGTAAAACCGACATTTGAATTTAAAGAGTCCCGAAGCAGCAGTCGTTATGTATTTGAAGCGAAGGATCTTGAAATTGGGTATGACACTCCACTACTTCCTAAGCTAACGATGACGATTGAGCGCGGAGATAAAATTGCGATTGTTGGATGTAATGGAATTGGGAAATCAACCTTGCTGAAAACAATCCTTGGCAAGCTGAAGCCACTAGGTGGAACAATTAATCATGGTGACTTTTTATTCCCATCATATTTTGAACAAGAGGTAAAAGCAGGAGATATTACACCAATTGATGATGTGTGGAATGCCTTTCCAAATCTCGATCAACATCAAATAAGAGCATTGCTAGCACGTTCAGGTTTGAAAAACGAGCATATCTCTCGTCCATTATCACAGTTAAGTGGTGGAGAACAAGCAAAGGTGCGTTTATGTAAATTGCAAATGAATGAAAGCAACTGGCTACTATTTGACGAACCTACAAACCATTTGGACGTTACTGCCAAGGAAGAGCTAAAGCGTGCAATAAAAGCATATAAAGGTACCGTTGTCCTCGTCTGCCATGAGCCAGACTTTTATGAAGATTGGGTAACAAAGGTTTGGGATATCGAAGACTGGGCAAAGTAAAAGGAGTTCTAGCTAACCAGCTAAAAGTCTATGATAAACGCAAAAATCTATGTATACAAAAAGATGAATATACTCTAATAAAAGGTCGACCCTCCTAATCGAGTAACAATCGATTAGAGAGTCGACCTTTTTACATAGCTTAATTTGCTATAATCCGATCCAATGCTTGTGAAAGTGTTGCTGTTGTACGGATATGACTAAAGTCTAATCCAAGCTGAATCGCTGTTTGGGCAATTTCCGGTCTAATTCCGCATAATGTTGAGCGAACGCCAATGAGCTTTAACGCTTGGATTAAGTGGAATATTTCATGAGCTACCATTGTATCAATAATCGCGACACCTGATAAGTCGATACATAAATCTTCAATTCGCAAATCCGCACATTGAGCTAACGTGTTTTCAAGAATGATTTTAGCTCGTGCTGTATCGATATCGCCAATAAGTGGCAGGAGAGCAATTTTCTTTCGAAGTAGGATAACAGGTGAGCTTAATTCATTAATAATTTCCTTTTGCGCTATAAGCTGCCTTAGCGTATTTCGGTTAGCTTCTTCGATATAAATGTAAATTGATAAATTAACGACTCTTCTTACTAAGTCAATCCAAGATAAAAATTGATCCAAAGCAACATTATCTTTATTTGAAGAAAAATATTCCTTTAAATATTTCATATACACTTCTTGTGAATTCATAAATTCCCGTACGACATATTGAACAGGTGTTTTTAAGTGCTTTTGGTCCTTTGCTAATTCCTCTGACCAGATTTTAAATTCCCGAAAAAAATCCTCTTCCTTTTCAATAAAGAGCTTATGTAAGTGTTGAAAATAATCTTGATTTTGCTCTTTCAATGATTGAATAATCTCTGGATCTGTTGCTGAGTAAATCGATTCAGAGTCTTCATCATTAACTAGTTTGTACCAATCCTCAGTGATTTGCCAGGAATGCTCCACTAAATAATTATATAATCCCTGATTTCGATGCATCGTATGTCTCTCCTCTGTATCTAGTCTGATGACATAAAATGTATATATAAACCAACTATTTAACTAATGAATGCTTAAAAGCATAAATAACCGCTTGTGTACGATCCTGTACCTCTAGCTTGCTCAAGATGTTACTTACATGGGTTTTCGCTGTTTTAAGAGCAATAAATAATTCATCTGCTATTTCCTGATTTGATTTTCCTTGTGCCATTAGCATTAAAATTTCCATTTCACGGGAGGTGAGCTGGTCATGAAGTTCCGTTTCGTCCTTTTGTCGCATTTTCATCATCATTTTTCCTGTAACTTCAGGCTCTAATATCGATTGCCCATGGAACGTAGACCGAACAGCATTGGCAATTTCACTAGCCTTGGACGTTTTCAATAAATAGCTTGTTGCACCAGCCTCTAATGCAGGATATACCTTTTCATCATCAAGAAAGCTAGTAACAATTATGATTTTTGCTTCCGGCCATGACTGAATAATTTGCCTTGTCGCTTCAATTCCATCCATTTCCTTCATTACTAAATCCATTAATATAATGTCTGGACGTAAACTTAAGCAAAGCTCAACTCCAGCCTTTCCATTATCCGCTTCCCCAATCACCTCGATATCCGGTTGAGCAGATAGGTAGGATGATACCCCTATACGGACCATTTCGTGATCATCAACAAAAACAACTTTAATCATTTGCTTCACCTTCTACATTAAGTACTGGAACCTTTACCTCTAAACGTGTACCTTTATTTTTTAAGCTAACTACCTTTATCGTTCCGCCAATTTCAATCGCTCGTTCATACATGTTTTGCATGCCATAGGAGCCTGTTTTTCCTTCATTATCAACCTCAAAGCCAACTCCATCGTCAGAAACCCTCATAATGACAAAATCATCCCGCTTTATTAACAGGACATCCAATGTTGTTGCTTTTGCATGCCGGAGTGTGTTTGATACAGATTCTTGAAGAATCCGAAATAAATGCTCCTCGACTCCTTTATCTAGCTGCATATGCTCGACCTTCCATTTTATCTTCATTGAGACCTTTTGCATGAGTTCAACAAGCAATTCCTCGACACCCTCTTGAAGTGTTTTCCCTTTTAGTGCCGCAGGACGTAAATGGAGAAGCAGCGCCCTCATTTCCAGTTGTGATTGTTGGATTGTTTCTTCGATTAATTTAAGCTGCTTCGTTTCACGGTCATCTGATAATGGCTTTGATTCTGTGATAGCAGACATCATCATTGAAGCTGCAAATAATTGCTGGCTAACAGAATCATGAAGCTCCCGAGCTAGGCGGTTTCTTTCTTGTGAAACCATTTCTTGTACTCTTTTCTCATGATCCTCTGCTTTTTCATTTGCCAGCTTTTGCGATAGCTTTGTTTGCTCCAACATATTTTTTTGAACCTTTTCTATTCGAACCCAAATATCATGAATTTCCGGTAGCACCTGCTGTTCAATAGGAATAGGACGACCTTTTTCTAATTCTTTAACAGCAGTCTCTACTGTATATAATTGCTTTTTCCAATAGTATCCTGTTAGGGCTCCATAGCATGCTCCAAGTAAAATACTAATACTTGGCACAATGTACACAAAAGGAAAATCAAGAATCTTATTTTCCCAAAGAGAGCTCCAGCTTTCTAACGGAAAGGCAATAAAATACATGAAGGAAAATAACACAAACAAAATAATTGTAAAGATGATTGCTGAAACGAGCTGACGTAAAATAATATTCATACTCGTTTCACCTCAAGCTTTCCCGTTAAACCTGCGGTGATTATTTTTACCTTTTGCTCTGCCTGATCATATTCACCACTTTTATAGACAACTGTCTCATTAACAATTCTATGCTCTTTTTCCTGAAATATTGTAACAGATCCAACGATGATGGAATGATTTAATTGAACCTCTACTTCATATGGTACAAGGATTTGGATATTACCTATTAAGCTACGAATCGAAATAACCGCTTCTCCATTAGGTAAAACCGTATCACTTAAATCTATAATTGTATTTCCGACACCGACCTGAATATTGATATCATTCCATTCATATACATGCTCAGGCGTTGTTTGATTAGCAAATAGCTTATTTTTAAATAAACTGCCTTGCTTATGAAATTCCCCAGGCTTCGATACATCCTCTAAGGTAGCAGGCTTTATCTCCTTAGGCTTTTTTTGTGATTGAAAAAATTGAACAATTATCGAAACAAGGACAACACAGAAAAAGTACCGAAACGTTATCATATTTAATACCGTTACGATTAACCATATCCATCCTATCCAGTACAGCATCTTGCCCATAAAACCAGGCTTCCATCTTGAACCAAGATAGATACACCCAGTTGAAAGAACAACGGCAATGATTAAGCCACCATTAAAAAATACTACCTCTAACAAAAGGAGGAGAATTCCGATTAACACTATCCAATTTAAATAGTCTGTATTCATATTACGTAGCATATGGACCCTCCTTTCATTTTGTTAAAATTCTTTGTCATGCTTATCTATAGAAAATAAACTTTATAATATTCTTAAATAAGTTTTAGCAGATTTTTGTCAATAAACTAGATAAATTACTCCATAATAGAAGGTGTGATTACCTTGTATTATGGAGTAGCTTATCTGCTACTATTTATTAAGTATGAATAAGGCGTAGTGATTACCTACGCCTTATTAGGATACCATGTTTTGATTAAGAAATCGTACTAGTTTCCTCATTTTTCATTTGTTTTTCTAATTGCGCTATTCTTGCATCAATTGTATTTCGATGATACATCGTATTTACTTGATGCTCCAGGCGATCAAGGTAGTTTTCCATTTCTGTAAATTTTGAATAAGAGTTCGTTGAGTAGTTTGTATTTTCGACTACCTTGTTCATACGATAGTGAGCGCGGGCAATATTTTCTCTGCCCATAAGTTCCATGCGTTTAATATGCATATCCTTTAGCTTATGTTTCATTTCTTCATATTTTTGCTCTAGCTCTTCTAATTGATGTGTTGTTTGCTGCAGAGATTCTCTTAAACGACCAACTCTCTCTTCGTAGTATACGTGTTCCTTCACTGCAAATTGATGAAGCTCTTCCTCACCTGCTTTTTCTGCAATTTCCGCCTGTCTTTTACGCTTTTCGGCTAGGCGTAAAGCTTCATTATATTCACGGTTAAACTCTTCCTTTAATAAGTATTGACGTTCAACTAGCTTGCGAACCTTTTCAGTTTCCTGTTCACACTGTCTTAAATAATGATTAAGCACAGCAATTGGATTTTTTTGCTCCTTATTATCTAATGCTTCATGTAAATCTGCTGCAATTGAATCTTTAATTCTAGTAAAAATATTTGCCATTTTACTCTCTCCTTTTATATAAAGGACGTGTGTTACCACGTCTCTTGTTTTATTTGAACGTTTTAAACCGATTAGTAATTTCCTTTTAATTGATTCCACTCTTTTTCAAAATTTGTAAAAGGGTCATCACTTTCATTTGACACTTTTTCAACTTCCGGCTTTTTATTCCATTTCTTATACACAACGTATAGAACATAGATTGCAACTACTCCTATAACAGCCGGTAAATTTGATGCTGATGCAAACAAGGCAACAACACCGATAATGGCTAATAGGATTTTCGTGAAAGTTGAGTCTGTTTTCATAAAGCCTTTATATGAAAAATACATCACTGTAAGACTAAGGGCTAAAGCAATCATTGGTGCCAAATTTGATAAGAGGACAATCGCTGCCACCCCACCTAAAATAAATAAACCAAATTTTTTCATCTTATTTTCCTCCTTTCTATAAATGTAGCGGTGATATTTACCGCCTTTTCAATTATCTATCTCAACCTTAGCCTTATCAGCTTATTGGTGTTGATAGTGTGTTTGTTTATAGCTTTATCTTACCTACTTTTCCTTTTTCCAATAACGTGCCCTAGCTTTATTTTCAGCTAAGACTTAAGACGTAGTCGCCGTAAGACTTTAATATATAGAAGAAAAAATTACGCTGAACAATACATGTTTTTTACACAATAGGTAAAAATTATCTTAAATGGCTTCACGGTTTCATTATTGATTTTTTCATGCTAACGGAAGCGTGTTCGTGGAAAGGGAGGATACAAATGACTAATCAGGCGCAAATGCCGTTTGAACCATCATCATATTGGAGAAGCACAACAAGCTTTGAAGGTTATCCAGAGCTATCAGAGGATATAGACGTTGATGTCGCAATTGTTGGAGGCGGTATTACAGGAATCACTACTGCCTATTTGCTAGTGAAGAACGGATTAAAGGTTGCAATTCTTGAAGCAAGCAAATTATTTAATGGAACAACTGGCCACACGACGGCAAAGGTCACCGCTCAGCATGGACTTATCTATGATGAGTTTATTCAACATATCGGTATCGAAAAAACACAGAAATATTATGAGGCAAACCAAAACGCACTTGAATTTGTTCGAAAAACAGTAAAAGAGCTTGGGATTGAATGTGATTTAACAACAGAGGATGCCATTATTTATGCTGTCAGTGATCAATATTTGCAGAAGATCGAAAAGGAATATGATGCATATCAAAAGCTAGGGATCAGAAGTCAATTTACCGATAAAATCGCCTTGCCGATTGATGTTAAGGGCGCCATAAAGATGAAGGAGCAAGGGCAATTCCACCCGCTTTCTTATTTAAAAGTCCTAGTACAGGAAATAACAAACGCTGGTGGCGAAATCTATGAGAATACAACGGCAGTTGATATCGATACATCAGCGACAAAGCCTGCTGTCATCACACGTAATGGCAATCGAGTAACTTGTCGTTATGCTATCTCATGCTCCCATTTCCCTTTTTATGATGGTCGAGGATTTTATTTTACAAGATTACATGCAGAACGTTCCTATGTCCTAGGGATAAAATCAAAAACCGAGTTTCCAGGTGGGATGTACTATAGTGCTGATTCACCTACTCGTTCGATTCGATATACACCTATGAATGGAGAAAAATTGCTGTTAGTTAGTGGAGATGGTCATAAAACAGGACAAGGCACTTCAACTTATAAGCATTACAAAGCATTAGAGGATTTTGCCGAACAAGTAGTTGGAATTGAGGAAATTAAGTATCGTTGGTCTGCACAAGATCTTTATACATTAGATAACGTTCCTTATGTCGGACAAATTACAGAAAATCATCCAAACGTTCTTGTTGCAACTGGGTATCGTAAATGGGGGATGTCAAACGGAACGGCTGCCGCACATATTTTATGTGACATTGTTCTTGAAAAGGAAAATCCTTATAAGGAGCTTTACGATCCTTCTCGCTTTTATGCAGATCCAAGCATTAAAACCTTTCTTATGCAAAATCTAGATGTAGCTGGGCATTTAATTGCAGGTAAATTTGATACAGCTGAAAAATTTATTGAAGATGTTGGAAAAGATGAAGGGGCAATTGTTGTTGTTGAAGGTAGACGGGCAGGTTGCTACAGGAATACGGAGGGAGATATTTCCCTTGTTGATACGACGTGCACACATATGGGCTGTGAGGTTGAATGGAATAGCGGTGATCGCACATGGGATTGCCCATGCCACGGTTCAAGATATTCTATCGCAGGAGAAGTAATCGAAGGACCGGCTAAAAAACCTTTAACTAAACTTGAACTACCGTAAGACAGCATAGTTTAAAGTCATCTTTCCTTTAGGTCTGACAAAGGTCGGACCTTTTAAATTTTTAACAATAAATAACACTTATTTATCCAACATGTTAAAACCTATTATGGATAAACTATTTGTTAAGAAACGAAACAAGGAGATGATGGTAATGAAAATGAACGACGGTAAAGGCAAACCGAATCCTAAAGGGAAAATTTACAAACGAAAATCTGAAGCACTTTCTGAGTTCAACCTAAAAAACCAAGAGCAGCCTGTTCCTCAACCAAAGGACTATGAAGAAATTGAATATTGATATCATGTTTTAGTAGAAGGGCTGAATCAATCTCCTTGTATTTGATTCAGCCTTAATTATAGACTCGTTGTTGCAATTGCCGTTGCACCGTTATGCGGATATGTTACTTCGAAGTAATCCAATATTTTTGCTTTCAATCCATAATTTTTAGCTGCTTCCTTCGCTTCATTTGTTACACAAAGAAGTTCAACATGTTCATCCTCTAAGAGATTGCTAAGTCCACATTTTTCAGCTTCCTTCATAAAGAGTTGAACAGCATCCTTAGATGAAAACAGGATGGAAGTAATCGAAGCATCTTCAATAGCTCTTTTTATGACAGGGATATATCTTTCATCGATAATGGATTGATACACATCAGCATAATCATACTCACCATATTTATACTCAAGCATCCATAATGGATCGGCTTTTTCCTTTGAACCTACAAGCAACAGCTTCCCTTCCTTTGTCATCTCGTTCTCCATTTTTGCAAATAGCCCTCTTTCTTCTAAAACTTGAATCGTAGCAATATCCTTACAATAGAGGCTTGCGCGAATTTCACGAATATCAATTTGATGCTTTCTTAATAAGGAGAAAAAATATGATACAGAAGCTGTTGTTGTAAACAAAATTCGTTTATAGTTTTCGAGATTATTCATTATCTTCACTTCAAGATAACGTTCAGATGTTTTCCATTTAGGAAATTCAATGACATCTGCTCCCTGTGCTTCAATGTTATTCGCTAATCCAGCTTCATCCACACACCCACTTACAGACAGGATTTGCTTGCCAAATAGCGGCTTTTTCTCAAACCATTTCAGCTTTTCTCTTGATGCAACGATATCCCCAACAAGTGTAATAGCTGGATTGATAATGTTTGCACTTCTCACCTTTTCCGATATTGTCGACAAGGTTCCAACAACACTTTCCTGTCTACTCCATGTGCCCCAACGAATGATGATAACAGGTGTATCTGCTGACTTTCCATGCTTGATAAGATTTTCGCAAATATGCTCAAGATTTGAAATGCCCATATAAAAGGCAATCGTTTGAACCCCTCTTGCAAGGCCTTCCCAATCAATATCAGGCTTGCCGTTTTTCGATTTATCATGTGCTGTTACCATCGCAAAGGATCCGGCATAATCACGATGTGTGACAGGAATTCCTGCATATAACGGTGCCGCTATACCCGATGTGATTCCTGGAACTATTTCATAGGGTATATGGGCATTTGCTAAAGCCTCTGCCTCTTCACCTACCCTACCAAATATACTTGGATCACCACCTTTTAAACGAACAACTGTTAAACCTTCCAGTGCTTTATCGACTAAAACATGATTAATTTCCTCTTGTCTCATAAAATGTCTTGTTGGTAATTTACCACAATAAATTAGTTCACAATTTGCCGGAGCAAAATGCAGCAGCTTTGGATTCACTAAACGGTCATAAAGAATAACATCCGCTCGCTTTAACGCCTCCATACCTTTAACAGTAATCAATTCACTGTCCCCAGGCCCAGCACCAACTAAATATACTTTGCCTTTCCCCATTTCCCATTACCTCCTGTAGTTATAAAGTAAAACGTCATGCTTGCAAGGTGAACTAATAGGGATCCCCTGAGCAATAATCCCACCTAACCCACTTCGGTTTCGAGATAGGCTTTTGCCCGTTATCGCTAATAAAGAGAGAGGGCCAACCCTTGCCAACACAATTTCGCCACACCGAGCTAAATTGTGGGGAGAGGTCAGACCCAATCAAGTTACATGCTCTGTTACTTTTTGATTCTTTTCTATACTAAAAGATAAACATCATCATCTTCAATTAACGTTGCATATGTTTTTACACAGCCAAAATCTGGTTCTTGAACCTTCCCATCCTCAAGGCATATTTTCCAGTCATGCATCGGGCAGAAAACATGCTCACCACTAACAATCCCTTCACTTAATACGCCACCTTTATGAGGACATTTGTTTTCTACAGCCTTCACTTTCCCATTCGAAAGTTTAAAAACAGCCACTTCCTTATCCGCTTCAAGTTGAACCGTCTTCCCTACACGTTCAGGTAATTCGGATAAAGCTCCCACATATATTTTCGATTTTGTTAACTCTTTCATATCACGTATTCCTCCTAGACTATTAAATAAAACTGCAATCGTCAATGCCCTCTTTCACTTTTCAGGATTTAGCAGTAGTAAATCTAGAGCTAGATATTAAACTAAAGGCTAATTTGAATGTTAAGAATCGGAAGTGTCTCACCTTTTTAAAATAAAGGTGAGACACAGTAATCAAAGCTCGCACCCATTAACCTAAGATTCTGAAAATTATCCTCCTAGGTTATTGCGACATCCCAACCGTTTGGAATAGTTGTTTTGTTGTTTTTTCATTTTCAATAATCTCTTTCCAAGGATCCTTATAAACAGATAAAGCTTCATCCATACGTTCGTTCAATTCTTTTCGCATGTTTTTATCGTCTAGTACAGATTGGACATGCGCTAAGCCAACTCGTTCAATCCATGCAGATGTACGTTCTAAATAATTTGCTGTTTCACGATAATATTGCAAGTATGCACCTGTAATCTCCATAGCCTCTTCATCTGTTTTCACTTTATATAGAAGGTCTCCACTACGGACATGGGTACCGCCATTTCCACCAACATAAATTTCCCAGCCACCGTCGATGCCGATAAAGCCAATATCTTTAAAGCCTGATTCAGCACAGCTTCTCGGACAAGCAGATACAGCCATCTTCACTTTATGCGGTGTTTGTAATCCTTCAAATTTCTTTTCAAGTTCAATTCCTAATCCGATTGAATCTTGCGTACCGAAGCGGCAAAATTGTTCACCGACACAAGTTTTTACTGTTCGAAGTGATTTTCCATAAGCAAAACCTGAAGGCATATCGAGGTCCTCCCATACCTTTGGCAGATCATCCTTCTTCACACCAAGTAAATCAATACGTTGACCACCTGTCACCTTCACTAATGGAATATCATACTTCTCAACAACGTCTGCAATCCGACGTAAATCCTTAGCATTTGTTACACCGCCATACATTCTCGGTACAACTGAATACGTTCCGTCCTTTTGTATATTTGCATGCATTCTTTCATTGACAAAACGAGATTCCCTTTCATCCTCATATTCTTTCGGATGAATCATTCCTAGATAGTAGTTTAAAGCAGGGCGACATTTTGAACAGCCTTCTTCTGTTTCCCAGCCGAGTACATTCATAACCTCTCTTACATGTGTTAACCCTTTTTCTTTAATACCTTCGACAATTTCATCTCTTGATAATGATGTACAACCACAAATAGCCTCTTTTTGTGCAGATGCGTCAAACTCAGATCCAAGTGTTAGCTGAAGAACATCTGCCACTAACGGCTTACAACCACCACACGAACGTGATGCACTCGTACACGCTTTTATCTCATCAACAGATGTACAGCCCTTTTCTTGAATTGCTTGGACAATGGCACCCTTTGAAACACCGTTACAGCCACAAATAATTTCATCCGCACTCATTGCTGCAACTAAACTAGTACCAGCTTCTTCGCCAATTGGCTGTAATATTGTAATTTTCTCTGTATCAGAGATGTCTGCTCCCTTTTTAATCATCGAGAATAGGCGATTTCCCTCTTTGCTATCTCCGAATAAAACCGCTCCGACGATTTTATTTCGATTTAAGACGATTTTCTTATATACTCCATCTTGCTCGTCAAAGATTTTTAACGCCTTTTTATCCTCACCCTCAATAAAGTCACCTGCTGAGAATACTTCAACACCAGAAACCTTTAATTGAGTAGATAAGACTGAGCCTTTGTATGGAGCTGTTTCTTTTCCACAAATATGATGAGCAAGCACCTTTGCTTGTTCATATAATGGCGCAACTAATCCGTATGGAATCCCATTATGCTCTGCACATTCACCAACTGAATACACATGTGGCACATTTGTTTGCAAATAGTCATTTACAACAATTCCTCTGTTAACGGTTAAGCCACTTTCCTTTGCTAGCTCGACGTTCGGCTTGATCCCAACAGCCATGACAACTAAATCTGCTTCAAGCTGTGATCCATCTTGAAACTTTAAGCCTTCTACGCGTTCCTCTCCGTAAATTTCTTGAGTGCTTGCTTCTAATAAAAACTTCATTCCTTGCTTTTCTAATTCCCTTTGCAAAAGCTTCCCTGCTGTTTCATCTAATTGGCGCTCCATTAACGTTGGGGCAATGTGGATAACTGTTACATCCATTCCTAAGTTCAATAATCCACGAGCTGCTTCTAATCCAAGTAGCCCCCCGCCGATAACGGCTGCCTTTTTATATTTTTTCGAAGCCTCTAGCATGATATCTGTATCCTTAATATCACGGAAGGCTGTTACTCCTTCTTTATCAGCTCCTGGAAGTGGTAAAATAAATGGTACTGAGCCCGTTGCAACGATGACTTCATCGTAAGGTACGATTCTTCCTTTATCAGATACGATAACTTTTTTCTCTGTTTGGATTTTGGTCACTGTCTCTCCTGTATAAAGGGTAATGTCATTTTCCTCATACCAATCCCAATCATTTAAGGTAATATCACTCACATTTGTATCACCTTGTAATACCTTCGATAAAAGGATTCTATTGTAATTAGGATGTGGCTCACTGCCAAAGATTGTAATATCAAATATATCTTTTGAAATTTTTAGTATTTCTTCGATTGCTCGAACCCCGGCCATTCCATTCCCAATAAGAACTAGCTTCTTTTTTTCCACCTGTAGTTCCTCCCCTAGAAAGTTTCCTTTACTATAACACGGTAAATTGCAATATTTTACTTACATGTTACATTTTCTAACATGGTTTATTTCATTCGGAGATGAATCTCATATTTCTTATTTTGAGACATACAAGCCCTATTTACCTCGAAAGCAAATAAAGAGAGTGACACAAAAAGGACTGCCCCCTCCAACAAACACTCGTACATAGTAAACTAACCTTACCATTAGCCTATATATTGTGTTTGAGGGGTCTAAAACCTTTGTTTTTGAGCCACCCTCTCTACATACATTAATTTGGAACAACCTTTACTGCACTCACTTTAAATCCCGGCATTTTGCAGAAAGGATCTAAATCCTCGCCAACTAACATGTTTACATTTTGGCTATCTGCCCAATGGAATGGAACAAAGACTGTATCCTGTCTAATTTTATCTGACCATTTACTTCTAACTACGATACTTCCCCGCTTAGAAGTTACTGTAACAAGACGATTATTTTCAATTTGATATTTTCTTGCTGTTTCTGGATGAATTTCTAAATACGATTCAAAATTTCTTGCCGCTAAAGCAGCACTTTTTCTCGTTTGGACTCCTGTTAAATAATGTGACACCACTCTGCCAGTCGTTAAATAGAGGGGGTATTCCTCCGATGGCTTTTCCTTCGGGATTTGGGAACTATTACTTACTACAACCATCTTTGCCTTTCCGTCTGGATGTGCAAAGGAATGCTCGAATAATCGAGCTGTTCCACCATGGGTTTCATCTGGACATGGCCATAAGATGCCCTTTTCCTTTCGAATGCGGTCATACGTAATCCCATAATAATCAGCAATCCCTCCCTTACTAGCGATACGCAACTCATTAAAGATATCCTCTGCCTTTTTGTAAGGAAAATACTGTCCTTTCCCTAATACCTTCGCAATCTCGCAAATAATTTCCCAATCATGCTTTACTTCTCCTGGACATGGTCGACTTGCCTCTCTAAGAATGACTCTCCCTTCGAGATTCGTCATTGTTCCTTCGTCCTCTAAATAAGAGGAGGTCGGCAAAATAAGGTCTGCATATTCGGCTGTTTCCGATACGAATAAGTCGATAGCGACTAAAAATTTTAACTTTTTTAACGCCGATTTTACAAAATTGGCATTTGGATTTGAAACAACAGGGTTTGAGCACATCAGGAGCATTCCTGTAATTTCTCCATCATCAATTTTCTTAAACATTTCAAATGCCGAAACACCCTTACGTGGTATATTCTCTTTGTTGATCCCCCAAACAGATGCTATATATTCTCTATGCTCCTCATTTTCGATTGAACGATATCCTGGTAGTTGATCAGCCTTTTGTCCATGTTCACGTGCTCCCTGACCATTGCCTTGACCAGTAATCGCCCCATATCCACATGAAGGCTTACCAATTTTCCCTGTTGCAATTAACACATTAAGTAAATTCCTTACAGCTGCTGTCCCATCAATTTGCTGTTCGACGCCTCTAGCCGTAAATAGCATTCCTGTTTCCTCACTTGCAAACTTTATCGCTGCCGTTTCAATTTGCTCCTTTGGAACACCTGTTAATTCTGCAATTTCATCTAATGATTGAGAAAGCACATATTCCTTTACTTCAGCAAAGCCTGTAGCACGATCACGAATGAATTGTTCATCAGTTAAATTTTCTTCGATGATAACCTTTAATAATCCATTTGCTAAGGCAGCGTCCATCCCTGGCTTAACTTTTAAATGTAAGTCAGCGATTTGTGTTGTTGCTGTCTCCCGTGGATCAATCGCGATAATATAAGCACCGTTCTCTTTTGCTTTTTCAAAATATGGCATAATTGTAGGTTGGCATTCTGCTATATTTGTTCCAGCTAATATAATGACTCGTGTTGTTGGAACCTCAGTTAATGCATTTGTTATTCCACGATCCATCCCGAACGTCTGGTTCGCTGCAGTTGCTGCCGCTGACATGCACAAGCGCCCATTGTAATCGATGTAGCGAGTCGTAAGTGCCACTCTAGCAAACTTCCCTAGTAAATAAGCTTCTTCATTTGTAATAGAAGCACTCCCGTAAACTGCAAGTGCATTTGTACCATCTGCTGCCTGAATATCAGTGAACTTTTCCTTAATCACAGCTAATGCCTCCTGCCATGAGATCCGAATAAATTCACCGTTTACTTTAAGCAATGGATATTTAATCCGATCCTGGTGAAGTGCATG
Organism: Metabacillus sp. 22489; assembly: GCF_052044855.1. Classification (NCBI taxonomy): domain Bacteria; kingdom Bacillati; phylum Bacillota; class Bacilli; order Caryophanales; family Bacillaceae; genus Metabacillus; species Metabacillus sp. 22489. Next base: position 12,918 of record NZ_JBQENT010000051.1, on the reverse strand, counting down.
CTGATGGGCATTCATTCCTTTAATGCAGATTCTTCCCTCCGATGTAGGATTATCTACTCCTATTGTTGTATACTTCTTTCTTGAAACGATTGATTGCTCAATTAATTGCATTTTACATTGCATGCTGCAGAACGGGCATTGTGTATCATAAACCTTTTCTGATTGGACCTCTTGTTGCTTCGTTCGAAAGTATTTTAATAATAGTTCTGTCAAAACGCATCATCCCTATTCTCTTAATCTCTTAATTATTTCGTCACATATTCTAAACTCACGGCTCTATCCTCTTCCAACCGCTCAACTAATTGCCTACATAACGACGTTTCGAATAAGACCTCTCGGATATGAATCATCCCAACCCTTTTAATCCATTCATAAATTGGCTCCTGATAATTCCCGGTTTCTCGATAATATTGAACAAATCCGCTTAAGAACAGCTTTACTTCATGGAGATTTTTTGTAACTGTCAATAGTTCCCCTTGTTGAATATGTTGCCCCGTACTTCCGCCAACATAAATTTCCCATCCTCCATTGTTGCCAATGATGCTAATATCCTTTATCATTAAGTCCTTTTCCTGGTGCTTACAGGCGGAAAATCCAATAATGACACGATGTGGCGTTAATATTTGGCCGACTTCCTTTTCAATTTCAATTGCCAATTGCTTTGATTTTTCATTGCTACATTGGCAAAGCTTTTCTCCAAAAAATGTATTAACGTAACGAATGGTATTATCCAAAGCTGGGATTGAGGGGATCTTCAATTCTGTACATACAGCATGAATGACTTCCTTTTGAATCCCCTTTAATTGAAATCGTTGCTCTGCTGTTAATCCCACCTCAAGTATTTGGTACTTTTTCATTACATTTGTTATCATTTGTAATTCATTTACATTTGTCATGCCCCCATACATTTGTAGGACAAGTGAATAAGTACCATCTTCCTCGAGCTGAGCATTTACAATATCCTTTTTAATCGACCTGTCATGCCCTGGGTATATCATTGCCAAATAATAACGAATTGCAGAAATACAGGTGCTACAGCCATTTTCAGATTTCCAATTCAACTCAGTAAATACATCTTCTAATGAAGATAATTGTTTTTGCTGAATCTGGTAAACAACTTCATCCTCCGTCAATTCCGTACATTTGCACAATGTGTTTTGCTCAATTGTTTCATCGCATTCATCACTGTTAATATAGGTGAGCAAACCTGCCACCATTGACTTACAGCCTCCACACGAGCCGGATGCCTTCGTACATTGCTTTATTTCGTCAACAGTCGTTAATCCCTTTTGAAGTACAGCCTCCATAATGGTTCCCTTTGATACAGCATTACAATTACATATCATTTCACTTTGCGGCATTTGCTTAAATAACGTTGGCCCACGTTCATTTATTTGAAGCAATTGACGTTTCTCATCATCATTTACATGTTTTCTTTTGACAATCAGATCAAGCAGCTTAGACCCAGAAGCTGTTTCTCCAAAAAGGACCGCGCCCACGATAATATCTCCTTGAAAAACAATTTTTTTATAAATGCCTTCTAATTGATTCTCTAATTTCACCATTTTTGATGTTTCATTCTCAGTGAAATCTCCAACAGAAAAGAGATCAACACCTGGCACCTTTAAGCTCGTTGATAAAATCGATCCTTGATACCCTTGTTCTTCAATTCCACAAAGATGGTTCGCTAACGCTTGGCCTTGCTCATACAACGGCTTCACTAACCCATAAACAATGCCATTATGCTGGGCACATTCACCCAACGCATATATATCAGATGTTCTTGTTGCCATATAATCATTAACAATAATTCCATGACTTGTCTCAATACCACTGCATTTCGCTAGGCCTATATTAGGTTTCACCCCAACAGCCATAACGACTAAATCCGCCTCAATTTCTGTTCCATCCGTAAACTCAAGTTTTTCAACTCTTTCTTCCCCTGCTATTTTTTCCGTTACTTTGCCTAAATAGAATTCAATTCCTTGCTGTTCTAGGACTGTTTGCAGCATTTTTGATGAGGTTGGATCAAGCTGTCGTTGCATCAAGTAATCCATATTGTGAACGACTTTCACTTTCAAGCCTAGATTCACGAGACCCCTTGCTGCCTCTAACCCTAACACTCCCCCTCCAATCACGGCTGCTTGCTTATGACCTTTAGACAATTCGATGATTTTTTTACAATCCTCAATTGTACGAAAGGTGACAACTCCTTCCTTTTCAACACCAGGGATGGGTAGAACAAACGGTTCCGATCCTGTTGCAATGATTAATTTATCGTAGGCAATCACTCGATTAAGATTGGTGGTAATTTGCTTATTTTGCGAATCAATCTTTATTGCCGTTTCTCCAGTGTAGAGGTCGATCCCATTCTCCTCGTACCATTCACGTTTATTTATAGTAATTTCATTAAATGACGCTTCCCCTTGTAAAACAGAAGATAATAAAATCCGATTATAATTAGGATGTGGTTCACTTCCAATAATAGAAATCGAAAATAGCTCAGAGTTACGCTTTAAGATTTCTTCAACACAGCGAACTCCTGCCATACCATTTCCGACCACGACTAGTCTCTGCCTCATCTTAACCCTCCAACATTCATAATCTGTCTTCTTCATTTTAGTTTCATTATTTCATAATTTTCCTTATCAAAGAGTTTTGTTGTCATATTTTCTAACGTAAAACCTTCATTAACTACTAATATTTACCATATCACGAAAAACAAAAGCATATTTTACAATATTCCCTGTCATATTTCCTGACAGATAACTTTGCGTTCTAAATGGAGCAATTTATAATGACAACATATTAGCGACAGAGATAGGAAAATACAAAGAGCATTGAAAAGATGAGATGAGAGGAGAAAATAAATATGAAATTTTCTGATTTAAAGACAAGTGGTCATCCGAAAACATTGTTTTCAGCTTTTCTATATTTCGATGTAAGCTTCATGATTTGGGTTATTCTAGGTGCACTTGGTGTATTCATTACCGAGGAATTTGGACTATCCCCTTCACAAAAAGGACTTATTGTTGCCATTCCGATACTTGCAGGTTCTTTCTTTAGAATCGTTCTAGGAATTTTAACTGACCGAATTGGTCCGAAGAAAACTGCCACAATCGGCATGAGCATTACGGTTATTCCATTACTCTGGGGACTATTAGCTGGAAATACACTTCCCGAGCTTTATATGATTGGGATTTTATTAGGTGTTGCAGGTGCCAGCTTTGCCGTTGCCTTACCAATGGCAAGCAGATGGTACCCACCTCATCTACAAGGATTAGCAATGGGGATTGCTGGAGCAGGAAATAGCGGAACATTACTTGCAACATTATTCGGTCCACGTTTAGCAGAGCAGTTCGGCTGGCATATGACCATGGGTATTGCACTTATCCCTTTACTAATTACCTTTGGACTTTTTCTCCTTTTAGCAAAGGATGCACCGACACAACCTGCACCACAGCCATTAGCTAATTACTTTAAAGTTTTTGCATTTCGGGATACTTGGTTCTTCTGCTTGCTCTACAGTGTTACATTCGGAGGATTTGTCGGGCTATCAAGCTTCCTAAGTATGTTCTTTGTCGATCAATATCAACTGTCTAGCGTTCAGGCTGGTGATTTCGTTACAATTTGTGTTTTTGCGGGAAGCTTTTTCAGACCGGTCGGAGGTTATATCTCTGATCGAATTGGCGGGGTAAAAGTACTTGCTATTCTATTTATCGGAGTCGCTGCTTGTATGATTGGCGTTAGTCAGTTGCCACCACTAATTGCTATTACTGCACTTTTATTTGTCGGTATGATGTGTCTCGGAATGGGAAATGGCGCAGTTTTCCAATTAGTTCCACAACGTTTCCAAAAAGAAATTGGGATGGTAACAGGTATTGTAGGGGCTGCAGGCGGTATCGGTGGATTCTTCCTGCCAAATATCTTAGGTACACTAAAGGAAATGACAGGTTCGTATGCATCAGGATTCATTACGTTTTCGATCGTTGCCTTTGCTGCATTTATCATCTTATTAATCGCAAACTATTCTTGGAAGAAATCTTGGAATTTAAAGCAGGATACCGTGAAAATTTAACACTTTCCTGATACAGGTAAGACTTTTCTCATCATGTGATATAGGAAAGAAGAATGAATTAAGCCTTGGTGAATATGACCAAGGCTTCTTTATTAATTGGAATAGTTTACAAGTTTTCATTTATCAGTTATAATCCTAATTGATAATGATTATCATTTTCTTTTAGAGGCGGTGATCGAATGTCTACTCAATTACGTAAGCTTGTTGAGCTTAGAAAAACACAACTAATTAATAAATTATTGCAAGCGGGTATTTATAAAAGCTCTGAAAAACAGCTTTATGAGTTGTCCGTTAGCGAGCTGGAGAAAGAATGCCAAGTGATCAATCATGCAAACAAATAATTGCTAATATTATATAACATTGAGCTGACAATATCGTCAGCTTTCTTTTTTAAGAACAGCTTTGCTTTACAAATAAAAATTATCTGGTATCATAAAATAGTTACCTAGGTAAATAAATTGAGGTGTAAAACTATGGAAAATACAAACCAATTGTTTCACTTCCTTTATAAAAAGACTAGAGCGATGACTAAGGTGCTAAATGAACATTTACAGCAATTTGGATTGTATAGCTCACAATGGTCAATACTCTACTGTATTAAGAATAATGGTCCTATGACACAGAGTGAAATATGGCGTTATCTTGTTGTCGAGGCCCCGACCGTTACACGAACTCTGGCAAAGCTTGAAGAAAGCGGCTGGATTAAACGGACACAAGGAAGTGATAAACGGGAGCGTCTTGTTTCTCTTACTGAAAAGGCGATCGAACAGCTTCCATTAGTAGAAAAAGAAGTAAAAAGATTTGAGCAAACTATGACTCAACATTTAACAAAGGATGAGCTTACGATTTTTTATTCCTTTTTAAACAAACTTGGCCCAATTACAACTGAGAAGGAGGAATCTATCTAAATGGGAAATGAAACAAAACAACCAATTTGGACGAAAAACTTTATAAGTATTTTTCTAAGCAACTTTTTTATCTTTACGGCGTTTTATGGCCTGCTTACCTCATTGCCTATCTATGTTGTCGATGAGCTACATCGTTCAGAGGTTGATGCAGGTTTAATCGTAACCATTTTCCTTTTATCAGCAATCGTCGTTAGGCCATTTTCTGGTAAGCTTTTAGATGATTACGGTAAAAAGCGAATGCTCATGGTAAGTCTAATACTCTTTACAATATGCTCGTTTTTATACTTATGGGTTCAGCAATATCCATTATTATTAGCACTCCGCTTTTTCCAAGGGATATGGTTTAGTATTGCAACAACCGCAACAGGAGCTATAGCAGCTGATCTTGTTCCACACAAAAGACGTGGAGAAGGTCTTGGATATTTTGTTATGTCCACAAATCTAGCTGTCGTATTCGGGCCTTTAGTTTCTCTTTCACTCATTCAAGCTACATCTTTCACGGTATTATTCCTTATATTAGCAATCTTAATTACTGCTGGTGTTATCTTTACAGCCACAAGCAAGTTCAATATTGAACAGCCTGAACAAAACCGAGTGAAAAAACGACTTCAACTTTCAGATTTAATTGATAAAAGAGCATTTCCGGTTGCATTTATTGGGAGTTTAGTAGCCTTTGTTTACTCAAGTGTTCTTTCGTTTCTTTCTATCTATGCAAAGGAACTAAATTTATTAGATGCTGCTAGCTTTTTCTTTGTTGTCTTTGCCGTTGTTATGCTTATCGCTCGTCCGTTTAGTGGAAAATTATTTGATAAAAAGGGGCCTCATATTGTCATGTATCCGGCATTTGCCCTGTTTTTAATTGGTATGATCATACTAAGCATGGCAAATTCCACATTTACACTCCTATTATCAGGTGCATTTATTGGATTGGGCTATGGTACGGTCGTTCCATCTTTACAAACCCTTGCTATTCAATCAACAGACAGAAATCGAAGCGGTCATGCTACCGCAACCTTCTTTACTCTATTTGATACTGGAATAGCTATTGGCTCTTACCTATTAGGACTTGTTGCAGCAGAGCTTGGCTACGGTCATCTTTATTTTTATGCTGCCATCTTTATGGTTGTCGTCATTGTGATGTACAAATTCGTTCTCCATCGAAAATCGTCTCCAGCTATTCAGGAGTTAAAAGAATCAAACTAAGTATTAAGCATCCTTCTCATTTTTGCAAAAGAGAGTGTGCTTTAATCTGCAAATTATAAAGGGTCAGTCCCTCACTCTAATTGTGGGGACTGACCCTTTCTGTTTTAACCATTGTGCTCTTCAATTCATTCGTTTTTATTTATAAACTGTAAAGAAAAGAACAGACTAGATTTTAAATTGTTTAATAACAATTTGTAGATCGTCAGCTAATCTGGCAAGTGACTGTGAGGAAGAGGAGATTTCTTCCATTGATGCTAGCTGTTCTTCTGTCGCTGCAGAAATATTTTGCGTGATCATGGCTGATTCTTTAGCCACATCACTAACATTTTGAATTGATTCATTAACGATATCTGTTCCATTTGCTAGTTTTTTTAGCGATTCTGAAATATCTTCAATCTGTGAAACTACTCCATTAACCGCTAGTTCAATTTTTTGGAAGGAATCTCCTGCTACATGAACAACATTAAGTCCGGAATATACCTCTTCAGCTGCCTTTTTCATTGTTTGTATTGTCTTATCTGTATCGCTTTGGATTAGCTGAATTAGCTGGGCTATTTTTTCTGTAGAACTAGTTGATTCTTCTGCAAGCTTTCTTACTTCATCCGCAACAACCGCGAACCCTTTTCCATGTTCACCAGCTCTTGCAGCTTCAATAGCAGCATTTAATGCCAATAAATTCGTTTGTGCAGATATTCCTGTTATGACATTTGTAATTTGTCCTATTTCATTAGAACGATCATTCAACCCTTTAATCGCTTCAGAAAGACTATTTACATTCTCGTAAATTGAATTCATTTGTTCATTTACTTTTTTAATAGCCTGATTTCCCTCTAATGACATTTCAGAAGCGTGCAACACATCTTTCGTGATTTTTTCCGTATGGTCTGCAATGGTTTTTGTATGATTTGTTATTTCTGTAATCACTTTAGAGCTATCTGCGACTTTATCAACCTGTTTATCAGATCCTGATGCAAGCTCCTGTACTGTTAACGTAATATGCTCGCTCGCTTTACTGTTTTGCTCAGCACTAGCGCTCAATTGTTCAGAAGCTGATGCAACTTGCTGTGATGAATCCTGGACTGTTGTAAAAACAGATTGTAATGTATTCGTCATATTGTTAAAGGAGGTTGTAAGTTCACCAATTTCATCTTTAGACTGATAGCTACCTTTAACTGTAAAATCACCATTTTCTGCTTCAGTAAGCAAACCTTTAACTTCTTTAATTGGTCTAACGATCATCCGTGCAATTACTACGCTTAAAATAACTAATAATATAAGAGCTACAAGGATAATAACTGTTACAAAAATAACGATTTCTTTTTCACTTTCATGATTAAGAGTATTAATTGATTCAGCATTTGTAATGTTCGTTTTCTGTAGTTCCTTTAGCGTATCATTTAATGCCGCGCGATTTATCTCAACCTCTTGTAAGTAGATTGAATATGCCTCATCATTTTTATTTTCAACCGCGAGATTCATAACTTTATCTCGGCTACTGCTTAATGCTGCTGCCTGCTCCTTGTATTTTTCTACTAAATTTTGTTGTTCCTTTGTTAACTTAGTACCTTCAATTTCAGAAATTAACCCATCAATTTCTTCCCAGGCAGAGGCAATTTCATCAATTAATTCTTTATTTCTTTCGGGATCCTCTGTAACTAAGAGCTCTAGTGTATAGGCATCGCTCGCTCTAGCATTTACCCTAATTTGCATAATTTTGTTAAGCGGAAGCAAGTTTTCTTTATACATAATTTCTGATCCTTGGGCCATAACTTTAATATAGCTTACTCCTAGAATACCTACAGAACTAAGTCCCAAGGTGCTTACAATAATAATGATTAATAGCTTCCTTGTAATATTTAAGTTTTTTAGCAATTTCATGTCGATGTCTCCCCTAGGATAAAATAGTTAGCTACTGCATATATCGGCTATCGGAGACTATATATTAACTTGTAAAGATTGCTAATTAATGAGGAAGAAAAAGCGTTGTTACAGTCACCTTCGGTAGGCTTTAACTAGGTAAATAAAAAAACCCTTTTGTGTAACAGAGCTTACTGTTACACGAAAAGGGAATGAATCGATATTTTAACTGATTAACAACTTAATAAGCACCTCTAATATTTGGATGAATCTCCTGTTGGTAAAAATCTGCCAATCGCTTTCGTTCGTCCTTACTAAAGGCTGGAACCGCTGTTGCTTGTAAATTGTCCTCAACCTGTTTAACGGTTTTAAATCCAGGAATAACGGTAGTAATCTCTTCATGGTCGAGGATCCAGCGTAAGGCAGCTCTTGTCATATTTTCTCTGCCTTCAGCGATCCAGCTAAGCTGTTCACTTAGTTCAACACCTTTAGAAAATTCAATACCTGCAAAGGTTTCACCAACATTGAAATGCTCGCCATTTTGATTAAAGTTACGATGATCATCTGCTTCAAATGTTGCCTGCTTCGTAAATTTACCTGTCAATAGGCCACTTGCTAACGGTACACGAGCTAAAATGCCAACACCCTTCTCCTTTGCTTGTGGAAGTAATTCAGTAATAGCCTTTTGACGGAAAATATTAAAAATCACTTGCAATGCCTTTACATTCGGCTGTTCTATACAAAACAAGCCTTCATCAATCGTTTCGACACTTACCCCATAATGTCTAATTTTCCCCTGCTGTTGTAGCTTATCTAACACGGCAAACACTTGTCCAGATTGCAAAATTTCCATTGGCGGACAATGAATTTGATAAAGATCGATCGTTTCACGCTGTAATCTTTTTAAGCTTGCTTCACAATAAGCAGTTACCGCTTCCTCGGAGTATGTTTTCGGATCGTGAATATCTCCAGCACGGCAGAATTTCGTTGCAATATAAACCTTATCTTCTTTGCCTTTTGTTGCCTTTGCTAGTAGCTCCTCACTATGACCATCTCCATAGACATCCGCCGTATCAAAGAAGTTAACACCTGCATCCATGGCCTTTTCCAAGCCCTTTAATGCTTCTTGGTCATCGGATTTCCCCCATGATCCACCTATCGCCCATGTTCCAAAGCTTAGTTCACTAATTTTTAAATCCGTATTCCCCAATTGACGATATTTCATATTTCCCACATCCCTATTTATGTTATGAATTACATATGTACATGCTTATTATAGAGGATGTTAAGCGCTAACAAAAGAAATCCGCTCTATGTATTAAACATAAATTTATAAATAAAAAGATGGTGACTCAAAAGGCTCTGACCCCTCTAACAAACACTGGTATATAATAAAAACTATTACATATTGTGTTTGAGGAGTCTGAACCTTGGATTTTAAGCCACCTTCTCTTTCATCTAATCTTGTTATTGCTTTACAACTTCTATTTCGCCTACATCAGTTTTAGCCTTTATGATCGGACCACCCGCACCAATATTTGTAATCACACTATTAGATGAGCTATTTTGAAAGCCGTCAAAGCCTGCTACTGTTACGTCACCAATTTCACTATTTAAATCAAGGGAAAGGTTCTTTGCTTCACCCCGAACGACAACCTTAATATCCCCTACATCCGAATTTAATTCTATATCATCCGAAAGATTCATTAACTGAAGCTCAACCTCTCCAGTATCAGTTGTTGCTTCTACTTTCCCACTAATATTTTCTAAAGAGATATCCCCAATATCAGATGTAAACTGACCTTTTCCAGCGAAATTTTGAACATCGATTTCTCCGGTATCACTACGAGCTATTAAGGTTGATGGCTGTACATCTTCAATTGCTATGTTACCAATATCCGACTTTACATCCAATGTTTTTAAAAGTTTAGCTGGTATACTTATATCTAGCTTTCTTTCACTGTTAATTTCATCATAAATAAATGGTATTTGCACGAACCATTTATTTTTCTGGTCAACAGTAATTTCAACTTTAGATGCCTTTTCTTCTACTTCAAATTGAATTTGGTCCTTTAGCCTTTCTCCGACATCACCATAAAAGTGAATGTCGATCTCATCGGATTTACTTTCAGATATGTGTACATCAACAACGTCTCCGTTAATTTCGAGCTCTTTAATTTGATTTGCTTTTAACGTCTTTTTTTCATCTATTTCTACATAATGACTTTGTGAAAATACATTCCCCCCAACTGAGAACATGCCTACTATCCCGATAACGATTGCGAGCAAAGCACCTAATAGGATTTTTTTCATCTATTCGTTCCCCCCTTGATAATACGCACATTAAACTTAACATATTTTACCATAACCCTATATAGAAATTTACCAATGTAAATGGAAGCAATACTTAATAGAATACCAATGCCGCACAATGTTAAAGTAATAAAGAATTGTAAAAGTATACCTTCTGTACCATTAAATATGACTGAAACAATTAATAATAACGGCGAAAGAGTGAACGCAATTGCACTTGCAGCTAATGAAATATATACCCCGATAATTGCTACAATCGGTCCAAGTAAGAAAATGAGGTTAAAAAAGCTTAGACTAATTGTTGCAAAGATAGCACGTGAAATATTTGTAACGGATTGGTCACTCTCTGCTTGAGTTATCATATATTCTGCTAATAGCTCCTTTGCTATTACCTTCGGATTTCCTAAGTCTTCAGCTATTTCTTCCTCTGATTTTCCAGTTTCTAAGCCTAGTTGAAAATGTTCCTCGTAGTCATAGAGAATATCTTCACGATCACTTCGAGGTATTTTCTTTAACTGGTTAGAAAGCTCATTAAGAAAACTAACTTTATTCATTTCTTCCCAACTCCTCTCCAATTAATGTATCTACACTTCTGCGGAACTGCCGCCATTCAGTGACTAATTGTTCCATATAGTCTCTGCCCTTTTTAGTCAATGTGTAATATTTACGTGATGGTCCTTCGGTAGATTCAACTAAATAAGTAGTGAAATAATCTTCCTTCGTTAATCTTCTTAAGAGAGGATATAAAGTTCCTTCCGCTACATCAATATGCTTCGATATATTTTGAGCCAATTCATATCCATATTGATCCTTTTTAGATATTAAAACTAGAACACAAAGCTCAAGTACCCCTTTTTTAAATTGCACATTCATTTTGGTCATCTCCTATTATATGTTGTTCACTACTGTATATTGTTCACTAGCAGACCAAAAATAACAATTGCTTCCAACTAAGCTATATAATAACATCTACTAGTGAACATTGCAAGGTACTAATGATTATTTTCTAGCCAAATGAAAACATTGAGTTTTATTACTATAAATCAAAATAAAGGCGCTGGTAACCTTGTTTATTTCCTTTTGCAACGTTCGCTTTCCACGAGAGGTCCAGGTGCCTCCTTTAAGGTTAGCGCCTGTAGGCTCTCCCTTTTCACGCTTCTCTAGGAAGGAGTCTCATACACTCACCCCAATAAATCGGGCTATAGATAATCAACAATAAGCTTTAACATAGCCAAAATAAAAAAGGAGGTCATTATCTTTTAAATAATGACCTCCCTTTACCTTATTTCTCTTGAAAATAATGAACGAGAGCAATGATTGCACTTCCCATTCGCTCTTCTTCCGGGACAACGATACGTTCAATCCCAACCTCTCTCAAGGCTTGTGCAGTTACTTTACCAACTGAAACAGCAATCACGTTAGTTGAAAAGGCATGTAATACTTTTTCTTCTAAGCCTTGCTCCTTTGCGTAAGCCATTAAAAACCTCGCCTGTGGTGTACTTGTAAAATTAACAGCATCTACTTTTCCATTAACAATTTCATCAACCAATTGCTTCATAACCTCTTGATTTGGAGGAGTATGTCTGTAAGGTAAGATTTCCTTATATGAAGCTCCTTGTTCTTCAAGGAAGGCTAGTAAGGCAGGTGCCGGATCACCGTGTAATTGGAGTGCTACGTGACAACCAGATAATTGAACATTTTTCAATTGTCGGATAAGCCCTGCTGTACTCCCATCATCATCTCTCACATCAGGGACAATCCCCAATTTTTTTAACATATTTACCGTTTTATATCCTCTAGCCGCTACTTTTGCATTTTTCAGCGCATCTATAAATCTTTCACCAAGCCCCATATTTACAGCAGTTTGATATAGCTTATCTGTTCCTATTCCTGTCGTAAATATAAACCATTCAAACGAGCCTTCAACAAGCGCCTTGATTTCTCCCTCTACAATCGCTTCATCGAGAAATACAGTCCCTTGTGCTGGACGGACTAACGCTACTCCACCTAGGTTTTCAATTAGCTTGCTTAATTCCTCTGACTTACGTTGCCCACAGAGAGCGACCGTTTTGCCGTTTAATCGTTTCATATAGCGTACCCCTGTTATCAAATTATTGAAATTATTATACCATTAAACATAATAAACGTGGGGGAATGTTTTACGAGTTACATTCTGTTTTTCTCTATTTGCTTTGTTAAATTTTTGTTCAGACATATGCTTTCGCTTTCCGCAGGCGATCCGGGATTCTCCTCGTAACTGTGCACCTGTCGGGTTTCTCTTTACACACTTCTCTAAGCAGGAGTCTCCTGTAATCCGTTCCAATCAACCTTTATAAAATCCGCACAAAAAAACAACCTCTTAGCATAGAGTCTTTTCTTTTAATGGTTTTTGCAATGAGAAATGTACGGTTTTCATTAGGAGCATTTCCAACCTCATTTCAATCAAAACCACCAGTGAGAACTGGTGGTTTGCTCTGCGGCTAAAAGCCTCTCTTTCCGGCCTCGGCCTTAAAGGCCCACTGAATGGGTTTCCCTTTTGCACCACATTTACTCACTAAT
>NZ_JBQENT010000050.1:0-41818 GCF_052044855.1 Metabacillus sp. 22489 | reverse complement strand
TGAGAAGTCTATATAATCGTTATGAAATTTTACGTCAATCTTAATAGAACCGCCGTATACCGAACGGTATGTACGGTGGTGTGAGAGGTCGGGGGTTAGTCACTCCCTCCTACTCGATTTTAAAGCCTTTTTTCTAAAATATTGTTGTTAAGCTAAACTTTGTGAAGGTTGAAGGCGAACACTGCACGTGGAAATCAACGAAAACAACCTAGTTAAAAGACAAGAACAAATTTATCCTATATGGTAACTTGCCTTGTTATTATTGATATAATTATATAAAGCTTTATTTTTTATGATAGGTGATAGATATGTCAGAAATGAAAAAATTCCCGCTAATTACAGGTATTATTTCACTAGATTTTATTAATACAGAGGTTGTAAGGCGTGGACAGCGCCATAACTTATTAAGTTCAGAAAATGATGTGAAAGATTGGCTTCACGAAATGAAGGATTATAATCCGACAATTTCATTGCTTTTCACTGATGAGATAGAAGTAACAAATCTTTTGCTAAATGAGCTATTAACATTTCGTTCTTTATTAAGAGAAGCTTTTGAAGCAATTGCGGATCGGAAAGGTGCTTCAAGTGAGTTTCTTGGATTGTTAGAAAAGAAGATTGAAGCGGCTCCCTTTAGCTTTAAGGTTAGCGAACATCAAATTATTCCTCTTCCGGTTGGGAAAATAGAGGATTCAATTATTTCACTCATAGCTTATGATGTCATCAAGTTAGTTGAGGGAAAAAAACTAAATTCTTTAAAACGTTGTTCAAATCCAGAATGCGTTTTGCTGTTTATTGATGAAGGTGGAAGACGTAAATGGTGTTCAATGAAAATATGTGGGAATCGTAAGAAAGTAGCACGGTATCAAAAGAAGGAAAAAGGTAGATAACTGACCAACTTGTTTTAATTAGCAGGAGGGTCTTTTTATTTTGCGGATATCTTTAAAACAATAGTAACTAACCATAAAAATAACGTTTGACAGGTTAGTTAGCTGCGGTGTAAATTATAGGTGGTATGAAAAATATGGAAGATAATTAGGGGGATGGGTATGGAGCATTATATTTTTAAACAGTTGGATTTTGTGAGAGGGAATACGATTCGTCTTTTGGAAAATATAGATGATGACACCTCAGAAATCATTCCTGCTAGATTTAATAATCATATTAAATGGAATGCTGGACATATTTATCTTGTCCAAGAAAGGTTTGCTTTTTATTTTATCGGGAAGGAAATGATTTTACCTAAGGAATTTCAAGCGTTATTCAGCCCTGGAACTAAGCCAGCTGAATGGTCACTGCCGATTCCATCAATGAGTGATCTTACTAGTCTGTTAAAGGAACAGGTAGAACGGATTGAAAGGGAATTGCCGCTGCACTTAAGCGAGAAGCTGTCACAGCCGTATACAACATCAACAGGATTAACGCTATCTTCAGTTGAAGAGCTGTTAAGCTTTTGTTTATATCACGAGGGGATGCACTTTGCGACAATTAAAGCGCTGAAGCAGGCCGTTACGCAGATCTAAGTAAAAGGTTTTATTGGAACAGACATGTGAGACTCGAGCAGATGAGAAATGTGAGTAGCTTTACAAGTCTGTAACGCGACAAGCAACAAATAAAAAGAACCATTCTCACCATATAGTTTTTGAGAATGGTTCTTTCGGTGTTTACTTTGCATTTGCGCCAATGCTTCCTGTTTTGATTTCGTATGGCGAACATAAGGATTAACATTTCCCCAGCTGCCACGCTTCATTGAAACATCTAGCTTGCCTTCCCTAATTAATTTTTCACGGTGCTTTTTGGCTTTTGATTTGGACATCTACATTCCTCTCCAATCCTTTTATTTTGGCTGCTATGTGTTTTTCCTAAGAGTGGATTTATCGCGATAAAAACCCATTAGCCATTGCTTTGATAAGGTCAAAAATCCTATATCAATTAAATTATAACCAAATATTTGAAAGAAATGAATTAATTTAGGTTGAAATTCTCATCTCAATGACAGGAGAATCATGTATAATAATAGACTGATTATTTATTAAATCTCGCTTATATTGAGGTGTTTACATATGATTATTTGGATTAATGGAACATTTGGTGCCGGTAAAACAACGGTTGCTTATGAATTACATAGAAGATTACCTTTATCACATGTATATGACCCTGAACGAATTGGGTATGTGTTAATGGATAATATCCCAAAGGAATTATTAAAAAAGGACTTTCAAGATTATCCACTTTGGAGAGAAGCGAACTATAAGCTATTAAATCAGCTTTCAAAGGAATACGTTGGAACGATCATTGTTCCTATGACACTTACAAATGAGGAATATTATGATGAAATAATAGGGAAGCTAAGTGCGGACGGTATCGAAATCAAACATTTTACTTTAGCTGCTTCAAAGCAAACAATTGAGAAAAGATTAAGAAAGCGATTTGAAGGTAAAAAATCGTGGGGATATGAGCAGGCAGAAGAAAGAATCATGAACTTAAAAAAGGATCGATTCAAGGAGCATATACAAACAGATACGCTGTCAATAGATGAGATTGTCAATGTTATCGCAAATACATCAGGGTTAACATTGCTACCTGATTTAAGAACGAAAGGCAGACGTTTCTATGAGAGATTATTAGTTACCATGAAGGAAATAAGTTTGTTTAAGTAGCACTTCTTTGATAAAGCATTAAGGAAAAAGGCTACTATAATCGGAATTTATTAAGAATATTAAATTATCCTAATAAAATAATTAAAAAAACGTTTACAAACAATAAAATCTTCTCTATAATGACACTAACAAGTTAAGAATCGTGCTGATGAGTCTATGAGAGACAGCTTATTGTGTTAAAAGGTTTATTGATCTTTTAATGCATGAGCTGTCTTTTTGTCTTTTAACACGGTTTTTAACTGATTACATTCTTTGAAAACGCTTAAAAGGGAGAGAGGGGTAGAGGCTATGTCTGCATTTTTAGGTGAAGTCATTGGCACAATGATTTTAATTATTTTTGGTGGCGGTGTTGTTGGAGGAGTTGTCCTAAATAAATCTAAGGCGCAAGACTCTGGCTGGATTGTGATTACAATGGGGTGGGGATTTGCGGTAGCATTTGGTGCTTATGCGGTTGGAAGTATAAGCGGAGCACACTTAAATCCTGCTGTAACATTAGGTTTTGCTTCTATAGGTGAATTTCCATGGGCAGACGTTCCCGTTTATATTGCAGGGCAAATGCTTGGAGCGTTTCTCGGTGCAACAATTGTCTGGCTCTATTATTACCCTCATTGGAAGGCAACAGAAGACAAAGGCGCAAAGCTAGCTGTGTTCTCAACAGATCCAGCGATTAAGCATACACCAGCAAATTTTATTAGTGAAACAATCGGAACAGCAGTTTTAGTGTTTGGCTTACTAGCCATAGGTGCCAATGAATTTTCGCAAGGCTTAAACCCGATTATAGTTGGATTTTTCATCATGGCAATTGGACTTTCATTAGGAGGAACAACAGGATATGCGATAAATCCTGCGCGTGACTTAGGGCCACGGATTGCACACTTTATTTTACCGATTGCTGGGAAGGGTTCATCTAATTGGAAGTATGCCTGGGTACCTGTAGTCGGTCCAATTGTCGGTGGGATATTAGGTGCACAGTTTCATCAAGCCGTATTTGTAACGGGGTCACTAAATGCGTTATATATATTAATAGGGATTTTGGCAGTAAGCGTACTAATTGCTAGATTTTCAAATACAAATAATAGTAATGATCTGAAAAGAAATGAAAGCATTTGACAAAGATAGATTCGGCTTTTATTTGATAAAGGGGAGGAATCAAGTATGGAAAAAAAGTATGTATTAAGCTTAGATCAAGGAACAACAAGCTCAAGAGCAATTTTATTTAATAAACAGGGAGAAATTGTTGATGTTGCACAAAAAGAGTTTACTCAATATTTTCCAAAATCAGGCTGGGTTGAGCATGATGCCAATGAAATCTGGAGTTCAATTTTAGCGGTTATTGCCGAGGTCTTAACGAAGACAAATGTAAATCCAAAGGAAATTGCTAGTATCGGGATTACAAACCAACGTGAAACAGCGGTTGTTTGGGATAAGGAAACAGGCCGTCCTGTTTACAATGCGATCGTCTGGCAATCAAGACAAACTGCTGACATTTGTGATGAACTAAAGGAAAGGGGTTACAACGACCTTTTCCGTCAGAAAACAGGGCTGTTAATTGATGCTTACTTTTCGGGGACGAAGGTGAAATGGATATTAGACAATGTTGAGGGAGCTAGACAAAAAGCAAACGATGGAAAGCTATTATTTGGAACAATCGATACATGGTTAATTTGGAAGCTTTCCGGCGGAAAAGAGCATGTAACGGATTATACAAATGCTTCTAGAACACTTATGTATAATATTTATGAATTAGCATGGGATGACGAATTGCTTGAGATATTAGATGTACCAAAATCAATGCTGCCTGAGGTGCGCTCATCTTCGGAAGTATATGCAGAAACCGTTGATTATCATTTCTTTGGTGAGGCTGTTCCGATTGCAGGGGTTGCTGGTGACCAGCATGCAGCGTTATTCGGTCAGGCGTGCTATGAGAAAGGAATGGCTAAAAATACGTATGGTACCGGCTGCTTTATGTTAATGAATACCGGTGATAAGGCCGTACCTTCTGAGCATGGTTTATTAACAACAATTGCTTGGGGGATCGACGGAAAAGTAGAATATGCGTTAGAGGGAAGTATTTTTGTTGCAGGATCAGCAATTCAATGGTTACGTGATGGTCTTAGAATGATTGATAATGCACCTGCAAGTGAAGGATATGCATCAAAAGTGGATTCTACAGATGGTGTTTATGTTGTTCCGGCATTTGTAGGTCTCGGAACTCCGTATTGGGATAGTGATGCACGTGGAGCAATTTTTGGGCTAACGCGTGGAACATCAAAGGAGCATTTTATTCGCGCAACACTTGAGTCACTTGCTTATCAAACAAAGGATGTTTTAAAGGCGATGGAGGCAGACTCAGGGATTGAATTGAAAAAATTACGTGTCGATGGCGGTGCTGTAAAGAACAATTTCCTTATGAGCTTTCAAAGTGATATATTAAATGTTGCAGTAGAACGCCCTGTTGTAAATGAAACAACGGCTTTAGGTGCAGCTTACTTAGCAGGTCTTGCGGTAGGGTTTTGGAAAGACCGTTCAGAAATTGCTAATCAGTGGAAAATGGAGAAATCATTTGAACCAACAATGGCCGAAGAAGAAAGAAATACATTGTATGATGGATGGAAGAAAGCTGTTGAAGCAACAATGGGGTTTAAACCGAATAAAAAATAAAAATTTTGTTATCAGAGGCATTGAATAAACATATAGATATAGTAAAATGAAGCTATAAACATTTACAAGTTAATAAATAATGGTCTGAGAATCTGAGGGGACCACAGCAAGGCTGTTAGCAAGCGCTAATACAGCTTATGTTGTGGTCCCTTTTTATTTTACTTTTCTTAAAGAAGGGACGGAGAGAATATGACATTTTCAAGTTTAAAAAGAGCAGAGTATTTAGAGGAAATGGAGAAGCAAACATTTGATTTACTTGTTATTGGTGGTGGAATTACAGGGGCAGGAATTGCCTTAGATGCACAGGCAAGAGGATTAAAAACAGCGTTAATTGAAATGCAGGATTTTGCAGCTGGTACGTCTAGTCGTTCAACAAAGCTTGTTCATGGGGGACTTCGTTATTTAAAGCAGCTTGAGGTGAAGCTAGTTGCTGAGGTTGGAAAAGAGCGGGCAATTGTTTACGAAAATGCACCACATGTGACAACACCAGTATGGATGATGCTACCGATTTATAAAAATGGTACATTTGGAAAATTTTCAACGTCAATTGGTTTAAAGGTGTATGATTTCTTAGCTGGAGTAAAAAAGTCAGAGCGTCGCAGCATGCTAGATGGTCGTTCGACAATCGCTAGAGAGCCCCTTTTATTAACAGATGGACTTAAGGGATCAGGAGTATATGTTGAATATAGAACAGATGATGCCCGCTTAACACTTGAAGTTTTGAAGGAAGCTGTAAACCGTGGAGTATTAGCTACTAATTATACAAAGGCTGAATCCTTCATCTATGAAAATGAAAAACTAGTAGGAGTAGAGGCGATCGATCAGATTACAGGTGAGAAAAAAACAATCTATGCTAAGAAAATCGTCAATGCAGCAGGACCATGGGTAGACTCTTTAAGAGAAAAAGACCAGTCAAAGAAGGGGAAATACCTTCATCTTACAAAAGGAGTACATCTTGTCATTGATTCCTCACGCTTTCCATTGAAAGAGGCAGTTTATTTTGATACACCGTTCAATGATGGAAGAATGATGTTTGCGATTCCGCGTGATGGCAAAACATATGTTGGTACGACAGATACAAACTATAAAGGATCAATAAAACACCCAAGAATGACTACAGAAGATCGCGACTATATATTAAATGCGATAAACTATATGTTCCCTACATTAAAATTACAAGTAAATGATGTTGAGTCAAGCTGGGTTGGTCTTCGTCCCTTAATTCATGAGGAAGGTAAAGACCCATCAGAAATTTCAAGGAAGGATGAAATCTTCCTTTCAAATAGCGGCCTTATTACAATTGCAGGGGGCAAACTAACAGGCTATCGAAAAATGGCTGAAAGTGTAGTTGATTTAGTTCTTCAGCAATTAAGCGGAAATAAAAAGATTCCACGAACAACAACCGATCGATTAACATTATCTGGTGGCTATGTTGGTGGCTCAGCTGGCTTTTCACAATTTGTAAAAGATAAGGTGAACGAAGGAATTAGCGTAGGCTTAACGAGAGCAGAGGCAGAGAAACTAGTAAAACGATATGGCTCAAATAGTGATAAGTTATTTGACATTATTAAAGGCGATAAGGATGAGGCAACGAAATATGGTTTATCAATGGAAGTTTATGCCTCTCTTAAATATGGAATTGAGCATGAAATGGTGACAACTTTAACAGATTATTTCATACGGAGAACAGGAGCATTATTTTTCGATATTCATTGGGTGAAGGAGTGGAAAGCTGCTGTGTGCCGTTATATGGAAGATGTGCTATCATGGTCAAATGAGGAAAAGCTTCATCAACAAGAGGAATTGGAACGACAGCTTCACGATGCAGTTAACCCATTAGAGGTTAAAGAGGAAATATAAATGGCCTAATGATGAACATAATCCCTCTGCATATTAAATATTGTAGAAGATGAGGGACGCTCTACTAGAAAGAAATTAAAAGAAAAAGGAGGGCACTTATGGCGTTTAATGGGCAATATATATTACCTGCAATAAAATCAATGAAGGATTTTGAAAAAATATTAAAAAGTGAGATTGAGTATATTGTCATGTTAGAGGTTCACATTGCTCAGCTAGAAAGTATAATGAAATATGCTGGGCAACATCATAAAAAGGTTATCTTACATGCAGACCTGATTCAAGGCTTGAAAAACGATGAATATTCAACAGAATACCTTTGTCAAAAAGTAAAACCAGCAGGCTTGATTTCAACAAGGGGAAGTGTAGTAAAGACGGCAAAGAAAAATAAAATATTAGCGATCCAACGGCTCTTTCTCCTTGATACACTTGCTATTGAAACAAGTTATCGACTTGCAGAAAAAGTGCATCCGGATTATATTGAGGTTTTACCAGGCTGTGTACCACATCTTATTGAAAAGGTACACTTGGAAACGAAAATTCCTGTTATTGCAGGAGGGCTCATCACGAAAAAGGAAGAGATTACAAGTGTTCTAAATGCGGGAGCAAAGGCAATAACGACGTCCCGTAGTGAGCTATGGTCAGTAAATGTCGGGTAATTCTATAAGGGAAGGTAACAAAATGAAGAAAAGAATGCGTTATTCTGTACTCGCAATCATTATTATTATTATCGCTATTCTATTTAGTACCTATAAATTAATGAATTCTCGAACCTATCAATTATTCGGATCGATCACACATGAGGTAAATACAAAGGAGAAGGTAGTTGCATTAACCTTTGATGACGGACCAACAAAACAGGTGGAAGGTCTTCTAACTGTTTTAAAAAAACACAATGCAAGGGCTACCTTTTTCTTAATAGGCAATGAAATCGAAAAATTTCCAGATGAAGCAAAGAAAATTGTTGAAACAGGCCACCAAATTGGCAACCATACCTATTCTCATAATCGAATGGTTTTCAAATCACCTTCATTTATAAAAGAGGAGATTGAAAAAACGGATAAACTAATTCGTGAAGCTGGATATAATGGCGAGATTGACTTCAGACCTCCTAACGGAAAAAAGCTGATCGGCTTGCCATATTATCTAAACAAGCATAATCGCGAAACGATTACATGGAGCCTTGAGCCTGATAGTTATTATTCTTCTGCAGCTGATAAAGCAAATTATGTAAAGGAAAATATTAAAAATGGCTCAATTATATTAATGCATCCAATGTACGATGAGACAGGAGAAGAATTAAAAGCTGTGGAACAAATAGTGAAGGAGCTTTCAGCAGAAGGCTATCAATTTGTCACAGTTGATGAATTACAAAGTATGGAAAGATAAACAAAGGACAAGGGTTGGCCCTTGTCCTTTTGTACTGTTTTATTTGTTATCTGAAGGTAATCGCCCTTATCTTTTATCTTTATTGCAACATTACGGACTGTTAAGAGACCGTCATTTATATCTGTGATAAGTGCCGCTTTATCATTTGTAAGAATAGGTGTTTCCGCTTTTCTTACAATGAACCTGATAAAAATTCAATTACCTGTTCAGGTGTTTTAGCATTTGCACTATGTAAATGTGCTAGTTTTTCTCCGTCTTTGAAAACAAGGAGACTAGGAATTCCCATAACATCATATTGTTCTGCAAGCTCTGGAAATTGATCCTTGTCGATTTCGCGCATTGTCACGTTTTGTACTTCTTCAAAAACCGTTGGCAAAAACATATCCATTCTTTTGCAATCAGGACACCAATCAGTGACAAACTTAACGACAACGGGCTCCTGACTTGAAATAAACTGTTGGAATTCCTCTTTTGATTTTAATTGTTCCACTTCATATCACCTCTACGTTATTTTAACCAATTCACCAAGAAAAAACAGTATCTATGCTTCTGTTTCAAATAATGTCCAAGAAATAACTACTAATCACGCATATTTCTTGACGGCTCATTTAAATTGTCCCTATACTCACCTTACTACATAAAAAAATTGATTAATAGTGAGGAAGGTTTATAAAGATGGAAATAACGAAAAGTAATAAAATAGATCTTATAAAAGAAAAAGTAACGATCGTACCACATGATAACGGTGCTACTTATTTAGTTGGTCCCATTCGTTTACCTGTTCAGTTAGAAGGAAATACTGTTCACTTTAAATGGTATTGCTGGTTAGATGTGGAGCAGAGTAGTAAAAGCTTAGAAGAAATTTTAGAAAAGCTACCTGAGTCTAATTTAGCTAGTCAGCAGCAATCAAGTGTATTAGTTTATGGTGATTTTAATGAGTCTGAGGATGCGCTTATTCGGATGCATAGTATTTGTCATACAGGAGATATTTTTGGTAGTAAGCGTTGTGATTGCGGGTATCAATTAAAACAATCGATGAAGATGATTGTTGAGCATGGTTCAGGAGCGGTCTTTTATCTTGCTAATCATGAAGGAAGAGGCATTGGATTATTTAGTAAGGCGTTAGCCTATCTCCTTCAAGAAGAAGGGTTAGACACGGTTGAAGCGAATGAGGAGCTAGGGTTTGCTGATGATACAAGAAGCTATGATGAGGCGATACGAGTATTAAAAAATCTTCGTACGAAGCCTGTAACGGTCATTACGAATAATCCGAAAAAGCTTTCTGCACTTCAAAATTCAGGTGCAAATGTTTTAGGTCGAGTTCCATTATGGGGAGATATTTCAGGTTATAATAAGCATTATCTCGAGACAAAGATGGAGAAGGCAGGTCATCTTAAAGGAGGATATCCAATTGAGTGAGCATGAGTTTTATATGAATTTAGCCTTGACGAATGCAAGAGCGATGAAGGGACAAACAGACCCGAATCCATTAGTAGGCTCAGTTATTGTCAATGAAAATCGAATAGTTGGTGTTGGGACACATTTAAAGGCTGGAGAACCACATGCGGAAATCCATGCCTTAAGAATGGCTGGCGAGAAAGCGAGAGGTGGAACAATTTATGTGACACTTGAGCCTTGCTCACACCATGGTCGGACAGGCCCTTGTGCTGAAGCTATCGTAAAGGCAGGATTAAAAAAAGTAGTTGTAGCCACTTTAGATCCAAATCCAGTAGTTGCCGGGAATGGAATAAAAATTTTAAAAGATGCAAATATAGAAGTAGAGATAGGGATTTGTGAAGAGGAGTCTAAAAAGTTAAATGAAGTTTTTAATAAATTCATTGTGACCGGAAAACCATTTATCACCTTAAAATCCGCGATGACACTGGACGGGAAAATATCTTCCTTTAGCTGGGATAGTAAATGGATTACGTCCGAAGAGGCAAGAAAGGATGTTCATCAATTACGCCATGAACATGTTGGAATTCTTGTCGGGGTTAATACTGTTGTAAAGGATAACCCAGAATTAACAACTAGAATTCCGAATGGCAGAAATCCGATACGAATTATTTTAGATAGTTCCTTGAAAATTCCCTTTGAGGCAAAGGTCGTTACAGACAAACTAGCAGAAACATGGATTTTTACATCACAGCAATATTCAAGAGGAGCAAAGGAAAAGCTTGAACAGCTTGGCGTAAAGGTTTTTGTAACGAGTGGAAGAGAACGTGTTGATTTACATGAGACCCTTTCGATTTTAGGTGAGCATTCTGTTTCATCTGTCCTAATTGAAGGAGGGGGAGAGGTAAATGCATCTTTCCTCCAAGAGGGATTAGTTGATAAGCTTATCCTCTATGTAGCGCCAAAATTAATTGGTGGAAGAACAGCACCAAGCTTCTTTTCAGGAGAAGGGATCGAAAAGATGGCAGATGCGATAAAGATAGACAACATGGAAGTCGAAAAAGTAGGGATTGACTTTAAATTTACCGGTTATGTTAATAATTAATAACACGCTTATACTTAAAAGTCCTTTCTTAACAGTCTAACGTTAAGAAAGGCTTTTGTTTATATATTAGTATTGTCATCGCTAGAGAAATAGCGTAAAATAAAACCAAGTAAACATATAAGAATTATAATATATAAAATGAAGATACATGAAAATAGAAGCGTTATAGGAGGCATCGATATGAGTGATGAGGTATATCCAGTCCTATCTGGAGCAGATAGTTTATTTTACCGAGGAAATGAAATAGGGGTTATCCTCTGCCATGGATTTAACGGAACACCACAAAGTATGCAATATATTGGTGAACAATTAGCGAAATATGGCTATACGATTTCAATTCCACGACTATATGGACATGGAACACATTATTTAGAGCTAGAAAAAAGCAGTTATCATGATTGGATAGATAGCTTACAGTCTGCCTATAAAGATTTAGCCAAAATATGTGAAAAGGTATATATTGTAGGGCAATCAATGGGAGGGGCATTAACGATACAAATTGCTGCAGCAAATCCCGAGATTGCAGGTGTTTTCCTAATAAATGCTGCGATAACGGATGTATGTTATCGCCAGTATCAACATCAGGAAGAGCCAAGATTCATAGAGGAAGGAAAACCTGATATTAAAAAGCCTTCAGTCTATGAAATTACGTATGATAAAGTTCCAATTGCAGCAGTTCATCAATTATTGAACGTAATGGAGGATTCGCAGGAAAAGCTACCTCATGTTACAACATCAACGGTTATTTTTAAGTCAGCGGTTGATCATGTCGTTCCACCTGAAAACTCACATTATATTTTTGAACATGTAAATTCGAAAGATAAAAAAATGATTGAACTTCAAAATTCCTACCATGTTGCTTCAATGGACTATGATGCAGTGGAGATTGTGGATAACATTTATCAACATATTCAACAAGATATGCGAAAGAAAATAGGGAATCCTGTGCAATAAATAAATGAACCTGTGGATAATCCGAGAATTACCCACAGGTTTATCCACATAACTCATTACTTTTCCACATTAATGTAAACGTTTTACAAATTATTAGGAGGAATTTACTTGATAAAACAAAGTTATCCCCAATCCTTGTCAATCCCCCATAACTTAAAAATATAAAAGCTCGCTGAATACGAGCTTTTATATAGAAAATCGTTTCGTTGAAGCA
Organism: Metabacillus sp. 22489; assembly: GCF_052044855.1. Classification (NCBI taxonomy): domain Bacteria; kingdom Bacillati; phylum Bacillota; class Bacilli; order Caryophanales; family Bacillaceae; genus Metabacillus; species Metabacillus sp. 22489. Next base: position 29,586 of record NZ_JBQENT010000050.1, on the reverse strand, counting down.
GGAGCTTTTCCTACTTTAACATGCCTTTTAGTTCGTGTTATATAACTATGCAACACTAAACCTACGACTACTAATAGGATGCCAATTAAGGAAATGGCTGTAGGAAGTGGCGTATGTAAGAACATAATTTCACCGAATAGAACAAAAACAACTTGAATTGATTGTGTTGCTTCAACAGCTGATAGCTTTGCCATATCATGTTTTACTAAAGTAGTTGCTTGGAAGAAGAGCAGAGTTGCAATAACTCCTGAGCAAATAGCAATAATAAATGATTGAATCGTTTGTGTCCTAGATGGTGCACCAGAAGTAAATAGTGCGATAACGGCTAACAATATCCAAAAAGGCATACTGCAGATTGTCATACCGAGAACACGCTGGAAGACATCGATTTTTTTACCGCTTAACTCCATCATTTTGCGATTTCCTAACGGATAAGCAAAGGAGGCGATGATAATGGGAATTGTACATAATAAAACGGGCTTTAATGAAAGAGTTGTCGCATGTTCAATTTGCATAAGTGCAACACCGGCAATAATAATGAATGACATAAAAAGCCCCTTCATAGGGATTTTCCCCTTGACCTTGATTACGCCATTTTCTGTCTGTTTTTCCTCATAAAAGAACGGAACAAGAAGTGAGCCTGATAAAATTGTTATTTGCCATGTTGCAGAAACTAACCAGCCCGGTCCATAGGCACCTGCAAAGCATATCGGCGCATAAAAGAGGCCGAATCCAATTGTCCCCCAAAGCACCCATTGCTTAGGATGCTGTTTCATTTCTTCTAATAGAGGCTGCCATCCCTTTCTCCCGAATACGATTAAAAACAAAAAGGGGAGCATAAAAAAGTAGCGCAATGATGCGCTCCATAGCCAGCTTCCTCCTGATAATTCCATAGAACGATTCAAGACAAATGTAAAAGCAAAAAAGAATGATGAACAAATTCCAAGAAGAATAGCTTTCAAGATTGACCACCTCAGCTTTTGAATGAATGGATAAATTATATAATACTAGTAAGCTCATTACGAATTAGATAGTTTAGAAGAAAAATGTGATAATTTCTATCCTCAAGAATAATATGTACAAGCACACCTTTTTTGGAGGAATAGAGAATGAACATAATATTTAGTTATATTTTTCTAGGACTATCGTTAGCAGCCCCTATTGGACCAATAAATGCAGCACAAATAGATAAAGGGATTAAAGGGGGATTTTTAAATGCTTGGCTAGTAGGCCTTGGAGCAACGATGGCAGATATCGTCTATATGCTACTCGTATATTTAGGCTTAGTTCATTTTCTGGAAATCCCATTTATGAAAGCATTTTTGTGGTTATTTGGATTTTTTGTATTAGTCTATACAGGAATAGAGAGCCTTATTAGTGCGGGAAAATAAACCTTACACGGAAATCGCTCAAACGTAACCTATTCAAGATCATTTATTTCTGGCTTTTTTATGTCTTTAGCAAATCCTCTCACTATATTATTTTGGCTAGGAATTTATGGTTCCGTATTAGCAAATGCTGTCGAGGCTTATAGTATGAAACAGCTTATGATAAATAGCTTTGCGATTATTTTAGGCCTTTTAATTTGGGATTTTACGATGGCTTGTGTTGCTAGTACATTTAGAAGATTTTTAACAAACAGATTGCTAATTGGGATTTCTTATTTGTCAGGTTTATCTTTAATAGGTTTTGGTATCTATTTTGGTTATCAAGCATTTAAGCTACTCTTTTAACAGAATAAAAAAGGGGGAAGGAAGCCTCATAAGAGACGACCCCATTTACTTATTCTCAAGATATGAACTAATAAGTCCGATCACAATTCCTAGCAAAGCACCACCTGCAACCTCAGCTGGCTGATGGCCTAATAGTTCATTTAATTCTTTCTCCTGTTTTACGTGGAAGATTCCAGGTAAATGACCGGAAAGTACTTCAATATCAGCATCTATATCATTGACGATTTTGGCTATTTCACCAGTATGCCTGCGAATTCCTTGAGCATCATACATAACGATAATTCCGAATATGACTGCTAAAGCTGCATCAATAGAGTCCCAGCCTTTTTTCGATGCTACATATGTTGCAAGTGCAGATACACCAGCCGAATGGGAGCTTGGCATGCCGCCTGTTGAAAATATTGGTCTCCAATCCCATACGCCATTTTCCTTACGATGTGTAAAGATTTTTAACCCTTGTGCAATACCTATTCCTGATAGAGCAGTCCATATTCCTCGATTCATTGCATTCACCTCATATGATTAGTGTTTAACAAATCGTATATGATATGCATCCAAAAAGCTTTAATAGGATTTCAAATCGCAAGGGTTAAAAATCAAAATTCAGTTTGTTATGAAGAAATTATTTTTCGGGAAATAATTTGTCTTTTTTAGTCGATTATTAAATTTCTTGTCGACTAATCCTTTTTGGTAATACGGTTGGAGTGTACTGTTTAAATTTATCAAGTAAAAGATTTGGTTGTTCTTCAACAATTAATAGTGAGTGATACTCTTCTTTTAAAAATTGCTGTTCAATCATATGATTGAAAAAGTCGAGAAGCTTATCATAGTAATGATTTGTGTTTAAGATGCCAATTGGTTTTTGATGTTCACCAAGCTGAGCCCAAGTATATACTTCAAAAAACTCTTCCATTGTCCCTGGTCCGCCTGGTAGGACAATAAATCCATCGGATAATTCCTCCATTTTCGCCTTGCGCTCATGCATTGTATTGACGATGACTAACTCTGTTAGACCTTTATGAGCAATTTCACGCTCCATTAGCATTGTTGGAATTACTCCAATTACTTCTCCGCCTGCCTTTAATGAAGCGTTTGCGACCGCACCCATAATCCCAACTTTAGATCCGCCATATACAAGTGTAATCCCTTCTTTAGCTAGTTGGGTGCCAAGACGTACGGCATCCTGTTCGTACAAAATAGAAGCACCGTGGTTAGAACCACAAAATACACTTACACGTTTCAACCTCATCACATCCTTAAAAATTTTTGCATGATATAATTGATATTAATAATAATTCAACCCCGATTAAGCGAGGGATTGTGACATGTTGAATAGGAACCGGTAATAGTCCGTAATGGTCAATAACAATTGACGCGATGATTTGACAAGTAAGTACAAAAGCTTTGGTGAGGACGATCGTGGTTAATACGAAAAATGCAGCTAATAGGCTACAGATCCATACCCACCAAGAGTACTGTAAATACTTGTTTACTCAAGCTCCATGTTCCTTGAAAAAGAGTTACGAATTTTAATACTAAAAGGCAGGTGAAAATATGAAATGGTAGATGCTAATCATGGATTACCAACTACATTTTTTAAATCTGAATTCTAACTTAAAAAAAGGTAAAACGTGCCTCCGCATATGTATTCTTATTTCCACTACCATCATTTATAGTTTAATTTCTTTTAAATAAATTGGAAACCATTTATTAAAATCACTTTCTAAGATTATTGAAAAAATAAGTTATTTCAATTTGGGAAATATTATAAATTTTTGGAACCATTTTGTTCTTAAGACGTAAATAAATGAAGAAGAGATATAAGAGGAAATAAATTTCGGGGTGGGTCAGACTTCAGTGGGATGTTCCTTAGATATCCCTTCGAAGACTTATTATTGAAAAGGGGACAAGCTAATATGGTAGTCGTGAGTACAACAAATTATTATGTAAGAGCTTATAGCTGTAGTGGTCAATCAATCTCAACAAACAATTTGCAGTCAGAATCCTCAGGTTATACGTGGATTATTAATAAGGGATGGAAGGGCTATATACAGCAAGGAAGCTCCGGTGGGGAAACATTAGGAGTTGTTCTAAATGATACAAAAATAGATTTTAGCAGCTCTTATTTAGCTAAAAAAGGGTATTCCGGCAATATATCATCTTATGTAAAAGGAATTCAAGCGGCATTAAATTGTCTTGGGTATGATGCAGGTCAACCAGATGGAATATTCGGAGCAAATACAGAAGCTGCCGTAAAAGCCTTTCAGCGAAATAAAGGCTTAACAGTAGATGGTATTGTTGGAAAGCAAACCTATCATTATTTATCGTTTGCATCAAGCTAAAAAACATTTGAAGGGTCAGGCACCATTTGTATTTGGTTTCCTGACCCTTCAATAGCCTTTTGGGCTAAACCTTATCTACTGAATCGTCTCATCAACTATTTTTGCTCCTTCTGGGGCAATAAAGTCAAATAGCTTGTGATCCTTCTCAACTTCAATAACTTTAAATTCCTTAAGGAACTCGTTCTCCTCGCGTTTTCCGTTTGTAATTTCAACGACTTTTAATAACATCCTAGTTTCCTTATCAAACCAATATTCACTTTGAAAATCCTTTGATTCCTTAACAAGATAGACTTCAACAGTACGATTTGCATATGATTTTTCTCCTAAATAACTAATTGTGTCAGAATGTATATCCTTGAACATATCAATCATCGGATTTTCCTCGTTTTGTTCTTGAATAAGAAATAAATTGTCCTTTTTCGAATAAGTGGCAAAATATTTATCATTATAAATAATAAAATCTCCGTTTTCATATTGTGTCCGAACATGTTTTCCAGAGGCATAGCTGATCACTTCACCTTCAGGTTGTTGGAATTTTGCATAGGTTATTTTTTCGGTTTTAGACGTTTCATTTTCAGGTTCTAAAGGTTCCATATTTTTTATTAAGTATTCGACAATGACTTCATTTATCGTTGATTCGATAACAGCCCTCACTGAATCATTATTCCAGATTAGTAAAAAAATGATGAACATCGATGCGCAGGCGAGCAATGCCGGTCTCAATATTGCAGGAATGCTTTTTTTCTTATTAGCGGATAGCGGTATCGCTTCATCCATAAGTAGGACGTCTAGTCCTTCCTCTAATAATAAGTATTGGTCAAAATAGGTTTCACACTTTGCACACGTCTTAATATGGTCTAACAGCTGATTTTGTTCACTCTCTGTTAGCTGGTCAAACATAAGGATTCTATTTTGCTTTCGACAGGTCATTACAACACCCCCTTATCAATTAGATGATCCATCATTTTTTTTCTCCCACGAAATATTTTTGTTTTTACTTTACCGAGAGAAAGGTTTTTTAGCTGAGCTATTTCCTGGTATGAATAACCTTTATTACGGAGAATAAAGATTTCTCTTGTTTCTTCATCAAGTAAGTGGAAGACTTGATTAATATGCTGGACCTGTTCTTTTGATATAAGTTGTCTCTCCGGTGTATCGAGTGTTTTTTCCTGTTGGTATCCATCACTAACCTGTTGATGTACTTCTTGATGACGTTTTAATTTTCTAAGATGATCATAGGCGGTGTTTTTAGTAAGAATTGTTACCCATGCTTCAATATTTTTAGGAATCTCATAATCCCGTTTTTGAAAGTAAGTGTAGATTTTGATACTTGCATCTTGAACAATATCTTCTACCAGAGAGGGATTTTTGATGATGTTTTTCGTTACCTTAATAATTTTTGCTCGATGTGTCTCGATCAACTGTGTAATTGTCTCTTTGTCCAAAATTGTCTCCCCCCTAGCTTCATTTAAAAGACGTATAAAAATTGCAGATGTTTCGTTTTGTTTTCATAAAAGAGAAAAAAGTAGTGAAACTAAAATGATAGTAAAAACGACTAACAGGTATGAAATTAACGGTTTTATTAGTGGCCTTGTGCCTAAAAGGAACATACATATAATTGAAAAGCCAAAAAAATATTAAGCGAACGTATGTTATATATATGTAACTATCTTGATTATGACATATATTTCCTAAATCACCTTTAGGAAAATTTGTTCGTAATGGGTTTGAGAAAGTAAAACTTAGTTGAGTAAATATAGATTCATGGCTAACAATTTCTATGTAAAGTGATAAAATAGGAATGATTAAACTCGAGGAGGAAGTCTAAAAATGAAAATGAAATTAGGTCTTATCTACGGTGGGAAGTCTGCAGAGCATCAAGTATCATTGCAAACAGCCCTTGCAGTTATAAATGCGTTAGATTTTAACAAGTTTGAAATACATCCTATATATATATCAGATAAAGGTGAGTGGATTAGAGGGGGAGCATTACAAGAGCCAATTAAAGAAGTAAGTGTACTAAAGCTTGAACAAGGAAGTTTGTTTTCCCCAGTCACATTAAACTCAGATTTATTCCCTACAACTGTTGAAGCGGAAAAGCTAGATGTAATTTTCCCATTATTACACGGACCTAATGGAGAGGACGGTACTGTTCAGGGGCTTCTAGAGTTATTGAATATTCCGTATGTTGGGAACGGCGTTTTAGCATCTGCAGCTGGAATGGATAAAGTAGTCATGAAAAATTTATTTGCACAAGCTGGTTTAGCACAAGCAAATTATGTATCTTTTATTAAGAGCGATTTTGAAAGTAATCAAGAACAAGCCTATAAGGAAGTAGAAGAACAATTAGGTTATCCTTGCTTCGTGAAGCCTGCCAATTTAGGCTCAAGTGTAGGGATTAGCAAATGTAAAGACAGAGCTGAGCTTGAGGCTGCATTCAAAGAAGCGTTTGAATACGATCGGAAAGTCATTATCGAAGAGGGAATTGTTGGTCGGGAAATTGAAATTGCTGTAATTGGAAATGACAATCCACAATGCTCTGTAGTAGGAGAAATTGCCCCTAAAAAAGAATTTTATGATTATAAGGCAAAGTATGAAGATGGCGACACAGATTTAATCATACCTACACAGTTATCTCATGATGAATATGAAACAATTAAAGACATGGCAATTAAAGCCTTTAAAGCAATTGATGGCTCTGGTTTAGTCCGTGCAGACTTTTTCCTTACTGAGGATGGGAAGGCATTAATCAATGAGGTAAACACAATGCCAGGATTTACTCCATATAGTATGTTCCCGTTATTATGGAAAGAGAGTGGTATTAACTATCCTAGCCTTATTGAAAAGCTAGTGGACTTAGCGCTTGAACGTTATGAACAAAAACAACAAATCAAATATACTTTTTAATCATCTTTTTATATAGATTTTACAAAAGCTGGAACTGAATAGCGATCATATCAGTTCCTCTTTATTTTGTGAGAAAGAAATGTTGAAAAAGGAGTGAAGAGATTGATACGAAGAACGTTATCTCATATTGAAAAAGTAGTACATGGCTGGGGATTAGCTGAAAAAGATTACAATCTTGAAATTTTTGGAGTCACAACAGATTCCCGTGCAGTAATTAAGGGGAATTTGTTTTTTCCGCTAGTTGGGGAAAAATTTAATGGGCATGAATTTGTTGAAAGTGCATTAGAAAATGGTGCGAGTGCAATTGTATGGCAGGAATCAGAAGGAAACCCTCCAAAAGATGTTCCGGTCATTTTCGTTAAAGATACATTACGTGCATTACAACAACTTGCAGAGGCCTACTTAAATGAAGTGAGACCAAAAATAGTTGGAATTACGGGAAGTAATGGGAAGACAACAACAAAGGATATGGTCGCAGCTCTTCTTGAAACAACCTATAAAGTTCATAAAACAAAAGGGAATTTCAATAACCATATAGGTTTGCCATTAACTGTGCTAAATATGGAAGAGGAAACGGAGATAGCCATATTAGAAATGGGCATGAGCGGTAAAGGGGAAATTGAACTTTTATCAAACATTGCAAAACCAGATGTAGCGATTATAACGAATATTGGTGAATCACATCTGATGGATTTAGGCTCAAGGGAAGGAATAGCTGATGCTAAGCTAGAAATTGTAAAAGGTTTGAAGGAAGACGGCGTCTTAATTTATCATGGTGATGAGCCACTTTTAGAAGAGAGAGTGCAGGCTTTACCAATTAAAACCATTACTTTTGGGGAACGCAGCCAAAACGACTTTGTTGCAACGAATATGAAGCAAGCGATTAATGGCACTAGCTTTCAAGTAAATAATGTTGAATACACAATACCTGTTTTAGGTAAGCATAATGTTCTAAATGCTTTAGCAGCATATGCAGTCGCAAAGCATTTCAAAGTACAAGAAGATGCAATGATTCAAGGGTTTAGCCAATTAAAGGTAACGGGAATGAGATTAGAACTCATAGAGACAGAGCAAGGTGTATCTGTCATAAATGATGCGTATAATGCAAGCCCCAGCTCAATGAAGGCGGCAATCAATCTATTAATGGATCTTGATGGTTTTAATCAAAAAATCGTTGTTTTAGGAGATATGCTTGAATTAGGGGAAGCAGAAAAGGAATATCACTATCAAATCGGAGCTTCTATCGATTCTTCTAAAATAGATTATGTGTTTACATATGGCTCTTTAGGGAAAGAAATTGCGAGAGGTGCGGCAGAGAAATTTTCTCCAGATGTAATTCACCATTTTGATGATAAAAATGAGTTAATTAAACAGCTAAAATCGTATCTGCAGCCTAAGGATATTGTTCTTGTAAAAGCATCACGTGGAATGAGGCTTGAAGAAGTAGTCAATGCAATAACTAATTGAAAAACATGTGGATGAAAATTTTATAAAAAGTGAATGATAACATTGTGGAAAAACCATTTCCTTACCTTCGAAAAATGATATTTTGCCATATAAACGTGTCCGTATGCTTTCAAAGGGAGGTTTACATTTCATATGATAGGTTGCCTTTTTATTCATGGCTTTACCGGTGCGCCTTATGAAGTAGATCCATTGGCAAATGATATTAGGGAAAAAACAGGATGGATTGTGAGAGTCCCAACTTTACCTGGGCATGGGGAAACCCTTTCGTTAAAGGGACACACATATGATGAATGGGTTTCCCATGCTGAACAGGAGCTTTTAGCTTTAATGGAAGAAGTTGATGAAGTATATGTTATTGGATTTTCTATGGGGGGAATTATTGCCTCTTATTTAGCGGCAAATTATCAGGTGAAAAAACTCGTTTTACTAAGTGCTGCAGCATATTATGTTAATCCAAAGCAGCTTTTGTTAGATTTTAAAGACATGCTAAAAGATTTCTGGTCAGGGAAGCTAAGTCAAAATGAGCTTTATAACCGTTATAGAAGGAAGCTTTTTGAGACTCCATTACGTGCAACGCTTGAATTTCAAAAGCTTGTCAAAAAGGTACGTCCTATTTTAAAGGAATTGACGTTACCTGTCCTAATTATTCAAGGTGAGCGTGATGGGATTGTCCCTGTCAAAAGTGCCTATTATTTATATGAAGCAATTCCTTCCAAGGAAAAGAAGCTTAAGCTACTTCCAACTTCTAAACATCACGTTTGCTATGGAGAAGATTATGAAGTGTTAAGAGAATCTGTAGAAAGATTTCTCTACGAGGAACAAATGAATAACGCCCTATTGTCATAATGATAGTTGAAGTGAAGGTAAGAGACGAAATTTTTCTATCCATGCATATTTTTAGAAGTAGCTGTCTTACATTAAGTTGAAATAAGGGGCTTGTAGTGGTATGATTACTTTTAAAGTGTTTGCGGGCTTTAAATAAGGTAAACTGCTGCCCTTGTAAGAAAATAAAGGGCTTTTTTTGTGTGAAGGTGAGGGAAAGGAAAGCTTAAAGGCGTACTTTAATGATTAAGCCACATTTGTTGAGTAAGCTTTGTTTGAATCAATCCCTTTGAATAGACTTCAGCTTTTTATCCTTCTATAACAGGACGTTAAGGAGTACAAGATGAGGATTTAAGGCTGAAATCTGTCCATTACTATCAGAGAGTTCGGCGATAGTTTGTTTTCTTTCAGTTAAATAATGGCAGGTACCATTGTTGATTGAACACAATTTTATTTAAGCGGTTTTTTCATCACTGTTTTCATGATGAATCATTATTAAATAATCTTTCTTATAGCTTTTAGATAAAGCTAAGGTTGAATATATAACATCGTTTCATTATGAATACGATTAAGAAACCTATTACCTATAAGGTCTGTAAATATTTACAGCAAACGATATAGAAGGAGTATGAATACATTGACATTAACGTTTCAAGATTTAGGTTTAAGTTCGTCACTTATGCAATCAATAAGTAAAATGGGCTTCGAGGAGCCATCACCAATTCAAGCACAAACCATTCCGTTAGGCTTGCAAAATAAAGACGTAATTGGTCAAGCACAAACAGGAACTGGAAAAACAGCAGCATTCGGAATACCTCTTATCGAAAAGATCGATGTGAAAAAGGAGCATATTCAAGCAGTTGTCGTTGCTCCAACTCGTGAATTAGCGATTCAAGTTTCGGAAGAGCTTTATAAAATTGGATATCATAAACGCACACGCGTTCTTCCAATTTACGGTGGCCAAGATATTAACAGACAGATTCGTTCATTAAAGAAAAACCCGCATATTATTGTCGGAACTCCTGGACGTTTAATTGACCATATTAATCGTAAAACTATTCGTCTTAACGCGGTTCACACAGTTGTCTTAGACGAAGCAGATGAAATGCTAAATATGGGATTCATCGAGGATATTGAATCAATTTTATCAAACGTACCAGAGGAACGTCAGACATTATTATTCTCAGCTACTATGCCAGATCCGATTAGACGCATTGCAGAGAAATTTATGCAAAATCCGGAGTTAGTCAAAGTAAAAGCAAAAGAAATGACTGTTCCGAATATTACTCAATATTATTTAGAAACACAAGAAAGAAAGAAATTTGATATTTTAACAAGACTTTTAGATATTCAATCTCCTGAGCTGGCGATTGTCTTTGGACGCACAAAACGTCGTGTAGATGAGTTATCTGAGGCATTAACATTAAGAGGTTATACAGCTGAAGGTATTCACGGTGACTTAACTCAAGCAAAACGTATGTCAACTTTACGTAAATTTAAAGAGGGTGCAATTGAAGTCCTTGTTGCAACAGATGTTGCTGCACGTGGTCTTGATATCTCTGGCGTAACACATGTATATAATTTTGATGTCCCACAAGATCCTGAAAGTTATGTACACAGAATTGGTCGTACTGGACGTGCTGGTAAAACAGGTATGGCGATGACATTCGTTACACCACGTGAATTAGATATTGTTAAAAATATCGAGCGCACAACAAAACGTAAAATGGATCGTATGAAGCCACCAACATTGGATGAGGCAATCGAAAGCCAACAACAAATGACTGTTGAAAAAATCCGCTCAATTATCGAAAGCGATAATTTATCTTTCTATAAGCGTACGGCAGAAGAGCTTTTAGAGGAATTTGATGCTCAAGATGTAGTGGCAGCGGCGATTAAATTTATGACAAAAGAACCTAACTCTGTTGAAGTGAAATTAACAGAAGAGGCTCCTTTATATTCAAAATCAAAAAACAAAAACCGTTCTTCTAATAACCGTAGACGTGGCGATTATAATCGTAGTGGCGGACAAAAGAAGCCGAATAATCGTTCTTACGGTGATCGTGATCGAAGCAAAGGTAATAATAACAAGCGTCGTTACTCTAATTCAAAATAATGATAAGGTCGAATCCAATTTCTTGGGTTCGGCTTTTTTATTGTGTCATAAAAATGGTTTTATTTTATTTGGGAATGCTAGTGGGGAGAAGAAATTAATAAATATACCAATTATCTCTATTGGTTAAATAGGGGTGCTTTGAGATGACGATTATTCGATTAGGTTATGTTGCGATGAGTATGAATCTACAAAATTGTTCACCTTCCAAAACGATGACTTTTACACAATTTCAAAAAATAAAGGACAGAGAGGCAGCAATTGCAAAGCTTGAAAGAATTGCCCAAATAAATCTTGAGAACTGCCTTCGCTTATTGAAGCATAATGCTGCTCATGACATTCACTTTTTTCGGTTTAGTTCTAAATTAATTCCTTTAGCAAATCATGAAGAGCTTCTTGATTGGGACTATATGGGAAGTTTAATCCCTTCTTTAAAGCGAATTGCTGATTATTTAAAGGAGCATCCGATGAGGGTCGATTTTCATCCAGACCATTTTGTTGTACTTAATTCAACAGATCCATCTATCCTCAAGATGTCTTTAAAGACTTTACAAATGCATGAACGCTTACTAAAGGGGATGGAAATTCCCTCAAGGCACCGATGTGTTTTGCATATAGGTGGTGCCTATAATGATAAGGACAAAGCGTTAGAGCAATTTATCAATAATTGGGGACATATTCCGGTTAAAATTCAGGAGATGTTAATGCTGGAAAATGACGATACTACTTTTCATGTAAATGATGCCTTGTATTTATGTGAAAAGCTAGGGATTCCACAAGTGTTCGATTATCATCATCATTTAGCCTATCATGATGACGAAAACTGTGAGCATAATTGGCAAAGAATTCTTTCGACCTGGAACGGTTCAAGTTTACCACCTAAAATGCATATCTCCAGTCCGAAAAATGAAAAAGACTTTCGCGCCCATTCTGAGTATGTCGATGACAAACTGTTTATGAAGTTTTTAACAACGATTAAGGGAAGCCTTGATAAACTTGATTGTATGATTGAAGCAAAGCAAAAAGATAACGCACTCTTTCAGCTTGCAAACGATTTACGCAAGTATTCAGAAATCGAATGGATCGATAAAACAACCTTTAAAATCCATTAAATTATAAAGTTTACATAAAATAGAAAAGGGTAGGGAGTCATTATGATATAATAAACTGAGTTTTTATTGGTTATATCATATGTTATTGGGTGTTTAAAGGGGAGAGTGTCTTGCGAGAATTACCTCGAAATCAAATAAGCTTAAAAGCACTAACTGTTTGGAAAATCAGTGCAGTGATTAGTGCATGTATTTGTTTAATTATCGGCATTGCTATCGGATTCGGTATTTATTTTTTTGAGTTTCCTTTTTGGATTACGGTCGGTTTAGCGGTGGTATGGGTGATTTATTCAATTTTATCAATTTTTATCATCCCTAAGCTGCGACACCGTGTCTGGCGTTATGAAGTTCATGAGCATGAGATTGATCTTCAATACGGCTTTTTCGTTGTCAAACGGGTTCTTATTCCGATGGTAAGAGTACAGCATGTTGATACACATCAAGGTCCTTTATTGCGGAAATATCGTTTAGCCTCCATTGAAATTTCAACAGCTGCTACAACACATGAAATTCCAGCTTTAGATATTAAGGAGGCTGAGGTGCTGAGAGATCGAATTTCAAAGCTAGCTAGGGTGACTGATGATGATGTTTGAACCTAAGCGTATTCACCCGGTTGGCATGATATTAAACCTAATCAAGGCGATTAAATCTTATATTGCTTCATTTATTGTTCTATTTTTCGTTGGAGGAAATATAGATTTCAATATCTATTTCTTCCTCGGTATTGTCGCAATTTTTGCCTTCATGCTGTTATCTAGTTTTTTAGAATGGTTAAAATTCAAATATTGGATTGAAGACGGGGAATTTAGAATAGAGCATGGAGTTTTTGTAAAGAAAAAGCGCTATATCCCGATTGAACGGATTCAATCTATTAATATTCGTGCCGGAATTATTCAACAAATCTTCGGACTAGTCAATGTTCAAATAGAAACAGCTAGCGGTGGTATTGAGGCTGAAGCTATCTTAACAGCGATTAAGAAAGAAGATGTACATACTATTGAACAGGCCATTTCAATATATAAAAACGGGGCCTCACTTTCACAAGATGATGAAGAGAAAGAAATTGAACTTCCAACCTATAAAATTAGCAAGAAAGAGCTGCTTATTGCAGCATCTACCTCAAGTGGAGTAGGGGTTATTTTATCAGCTATTGCGGCATTTATATCACAATTTGATGAAATTATTCCATATGAGAAGATATACGAACAGTTTGATTTTTTAGCAAATGCTAGCTTCACAATCTATGCCATTTTAATTTTCATTGCGTTCGTCATTACGTGGATATTAAGCGTTATTGGAGTCTTACTGAAATATGCATATTTTACGGTAACAAAGGATGAAAAGGAAATAAGAATTTCGAAGGGGATATTTGAGAAGCAACAAGTATCTATTCCAATATCGCGGATTCAAGCAATTAGAATTGTTCAAAATCCATTAAGAGAACTACTGGGCTATTCAACAATTTATATCGAAAGTGCAGGAGGTAGTGCGAGCGATCAAGGACTTTCAACAATACTATTTCCTGTCGTTAACCGAAAAGATGTGCAAATATTGCTTGCTCAGTACCTCCCTTCATTTGCAAACGAGCAAACCGTATACCCTTTGCCTAAAAAATCTTTACAACGATATTTGTTTAGAAAACTATTACCGGCGGTAGTTATTTGCATCCCATTAATTATTGTTTATTTACAGTGGGGATTATTATCAATTGTTTTACTCCCGATAGGCTATTATTGGGGTTACCTTGCCTTTAAAAATGCTGGATGGGTGATTAATGATAATCGACTCCAATTAAGCTTTCGAGTGATTTCGAAAACGACCGTATTAATTCAGCGAAATAAAATACAATCGATGAAAAGTAAAACCTCTTATTTTCAAAGAAGAAATGGGCTGCAAACGATTAGTGTGACAATTAAATCTGGAGTATTGGGTAAATCATTTGTTGTAAAGGATTTAGATGAAAGGGATGCTGATTCGATCGTTGGTTGGTACTCTTATTCATAAAGAAGGAAAACAGGCACGAATACTTTTTCGTGTCTGTTTGTTATGAATACATTCTTCTAATGTAGCTATGAAATCTAATTAAATTGAACGAGAACACCAATTAAGATGAGGATACCAAAAATCATCCATGCAATATGTTTTGCTTTGAATTTATTTATTGAAAAGCTTCGAGACTGTGGACTGTAATATGTTTGATGAACAAACCGGCCGCTTTTTTTGACAAAGAGAGGAGCTATAAGAAAACCGCCAAATAAACCGAATAGATGGGCAACAACATTTGTATTTGAATTAAAAAAGGTCATAATAACACCTATAACTAGGATACTAATAATAACTTGAGAATTTGCTTGGTCAATTAAGCCCTTTCTAAAATAGACAATAAAAAGATAGACTCCGAACAACCCAAATATTGCCCCGGATGCACCTAAATGGGAATAATTGAGCGGTTCAATAAGATAGGTTGCTATGTTTGCGATAATACCGGAAATACAATAGATGAGAATAAATTTAACCTTTTTTAGCATTCTTTCTAATGCAGGTGCAAATAAAATGAGGGAGATTGTATTAAAAAATAGATGACTAAAGGTCATGTGAAGAAAAATAGGGGTAATTAACCGCCAATATTCTCCATTTGCAATCCCTGCATTGTAACCGTCTAATAACCCTAAAAAGAGTTGAATAGCTGGAATGGGCAATTGAAATAAAAGCCAGAATACAAGATGTATGCAAACAATAAGCGATACGATTGGGTACAGGGAAAGGAAAGTGCGGAAATTTTCAGTTCTAGTAAACATAATTCGCCCTCCTGGATTTTGTTAGGTTGTCATCATAATCATTTATATGAAATTTGCCTTTGTTATTAAAAAAATGTATGAATCATAAATGGGGAAACTTCTAGTAAATGACTTTATGGTTGAACCACAAAATCTTGTTGTCGTGAATAAACCCACTAATTAAGATCCCAACTTTATACTAACACGAATATGTACAAGTTGGATAAAATAGTACTATAAATGGTTTTGTGGAAGGATGTTACGTTAGATGATAATGGGCATTGGTTTAGATATTATTGAATTAGATAGAATTAGAAGAATTATTGAACGACAGCCTGGATTTATAAAGCGAATTTTAACAATCGGGGAAATTGAGAAGTTTATGACTCTTTCAAAGGAAAGAAAGGTTGAATTTTTAGCAGGACGATTTTCTGTAAAAGAAGCCTTTTCAAAGGCATTAGGTACAGGTATTGGGAAAGAGATAGGATTTTTAGATATTGAGGTCTTGAATGATGAAAGAGGCAAGCCTTTTATCCAGCTGCTAAAGGAAATAGAGGAGCCATTAACGATTCATGTCACGATAACACATACAAGGCAATACGCCGCAGCTCAAGTTATTATAGAAAAATGAAGCTCTAGTAAGATAGATATAGGATTCATTTCACTTTTATTATGAATCAATCCCTAAACTACTTTCTGGACAAAATATCTTGCATATTAGGAAAGTTTGTCTCATATATTTGGTAATGCGATAGGGAAGACAAGTTGTTTTAGAAGTTCATCTTTTAATCTTTGGCTAAGCAAAATAATGTATAACAAGTCTCTTCAGCTGATGAAGGTGAGGTTCTAGCAAAATGATTTCTTCCTTTTTAACGTTATATGAGGCAAAGGGGTTGGACATGTTGAAAAAAAGCTTGGTGTTATTATTAGTAGGGCTTTTAACAGTATTCGTTCTCGCAGCATGTGGCGAGAAATCACAGTCAGATGTAGTTCGGGCGTTAGAAAAGAAGATGGATGAAATGTCAGGGTATAAGGCCAAAGGGAAGATGACGCTTCAAACAGGTAGTGAGCCACAGGAATATGAAATTGAAATATGGTTTAAAGGACCGGAATATTACCGAGTAAATCTTAAAAATTCGCAAAAAGAGCAAAGTCAAATGATTTTGCGTAATGATGAAGGTGTGTTTGTGTTAACTCCGGCATTAAACAAAAGCTTCCGTTTCCAAAGTGAATGGCCGCAAAACAGTAGTCAAGCCTACCTTTATGAATCATTAATTAAAGATATTGTGAATGACCCGGAAGCTACTTTTAGTGCAGCGGAAAACAAATATGTGTTTGAAACTAAAACGAACTATCAAAATAATAAAATGCTGCCTACACAAGAGATTACCTTTAATAAAAGAGATCTATCACCATCTAGTGTGAAAGTGATGGATACAGATAAAAATCCACTTGTTATTGTTGAATTTACGAAATTTGAATTTAATGCATCATTTGACGATAACTCATTCGATGTCGAAAAGAATATGTCTAGTGCGCAAATTGAAGTCCCAACAATGGCATCTGGCGACAATGAGTCATTTGCTGTTAAGTATCCTTTAGAAATGCCAGAAGGATTCTCATTAGTTGAAGAAAATGAAGTGAAAACTGAAAATGGCAAACGAGTTATTCTTACCTTTGAAGGAAATGAAAAATCATTTACTTTAATTCAGGAAAGTGCTGAAATTGCTGCACCAGCTTCAGCCTCAACATCAACATATGTAAACGGTCAACCGACAGATTTAGGATTCACAATTGGAGCGATGTCTGATACAACATTGACATGGACTCATGACGGAGTTGACTACATGTTAGCGTCTGAAGATTTATCAGAGGATGAAATGCTTATGGTAGCAAAATCAATCCAAGGTCAGGCGGCAAAATAATCATTCGGGTGGCAAAGTCCACCCGTTCTTTCATTTATCCTTTTGGATGTAAGTGGAAGGAACCTTCCTCAATTGCTTATTGTAATGGAGTAACCTATTAAAATAAGAGCTACGTATCAAATGTTTAAATCATTGTAAAATCCTTCTATTTTCCCCTCGAAACTATTTGACAATTTTGCAATGTAATCAAATAATAAATGTTGTAGTAAAGTCAGGCTGAGGAAGTGTAATTGTAAATGCAGCAAGAATTTTATCGAGATACGTGGGTTGATATTGATTTAGATGCAATTTCACATAATGTTAAGTCAATGAAAGAGCATGTTGGTAAAAATGTTAAAGTTATTGCAGTTGTTAAGGCAAATGCTTATGGTCATGGCTCCGTTCAGGTAGCAAAAACTGCTTTAAAATCTGGAGCATCCATGTTAGCTGTAGCATTTCTTGATGAAGCGATCGCGTTGCGTAACAGTGGGATTGAGGCGCCGATTTTAATCCTCGGTGCAACAAGAGCGAGTGCTATCCAGTTGGCTATTAAGTATGATATTACATTAACGGTGTTTTCTTTAGATTGGCTTGTTGAAGCATCGCAATATATTCAAGAGGGTACTGTGAAAATTCACGTCAAATTAGATACGGGAATGAGTCGATTAGGAGTAAGGGAGGAAACAAGCCTTTTAGCGATATTCGACTATGTAAAAACATCATCGTGTTTTCATATTGAAGGAATTTATACTCATTTTGCAACAGCAGATGAGAAAGACGTCACATATTTTAATGAACAATATGAGAAATTCGATGGGTTTTTAGAACTAATTCCACACGATGAATTACTTGTTCATTGTGGGAATAGTGCAACAGGACTCCGGTTTCCAGAGAAGGTATATAATGCTGTAAGACTTGGCATCTCCATGTACGGCTTAACACCTTCACTTGAAATAAAGGATGAATTGCCATATACACTTAAAGAGGCTTTTTCTTTAAAAACCAAATTAGTGAATGTTAAGAAGGTTCCAAAGGGAACAAAAGTAAGCTATGGTGCAACATATGAAGCGAAATCGGAGGAATGGATTGGGACGATTCCAATTGGATATGCCGATGGTTGGATTAGGGCTTTAAGGGATGTAGATGTACTTGTAGCAGGTCAACGGGCTCCATTGGTTGGGCGAATTTGTATGGATCAATGTATGGTCAAGTTGCCATATGAGTTACCAATTGGTGAAACAGTCACACTAATTGGTAGACAAAATAATGAAAAAATCTCTGTTGATGAAATTGCAAGTCATTTAAATACAATAAATTATGAAATAACATGTATGATCTCTATGAGAGTGCCGCGAATTTTTTGGGAAAATGGACAGAAAATCGGTGTAGATAATCCGATCATAAATAACCTTTAACATAAAAACCTAAACTGATCTAAATGTTCCAAATAAAATGAATAAATAACATGTATATGTCGATAATAGAGAAGGGTTAACAAACAAGGTTGTTGAATAATAAAATAGTTCATTATGGTTCTTGCTTTTTATTGTAGACTGGCTAACCACCGCACTTTGCTTATAATCGTCATAGGATAAAGCCAAAGTGAAGATATCCAAGGTAAATAAGCCAATCATGAATAGAGGGTAATGAATTCCTTTGTTTTGATTGGCTTATTTATCTGTGGTTAGTGTTTTTGTTCAATCTTTCTAATTAGCGGAAAACGGTGTTTAGTCACAAATCTATTTGAGCAAAGGATTATTTAAAGTTTTTTATTTTCCAACTCCAACCCCTAGCATACAAAGAACACACAATCCTCCTTATGATAAGCTAACATCGAAAAGATCGCTCTTCGTGTTTTTATCTCAGATGGATTGCTCTGGTTCATTCTCGATGACCAAACGGTTCCACTTTTCTAGGGAAAATGCTTTGCTTATTGGGAAGTTAATGTTATTATTAAACTTGGAATGAATTATAGGATGGTAAGTTTTGTGGAGGTGTGTGTTTGTGTCTGAATCCAGCGCAACAACAGAAATCTTAATTCAGTTACCTCAAGCATTAGTTTCAGAATTAGATGGACTGGTTAAACAGGAAAACGGAAACAGAAACGAGCTTATTTATCAAGCAACAAAGATGTATATTCGTGAGCGTAAAATGCGCCATATTCGCGAATCTATGAGACGTGGTTACATGGAAATGGCGAAAATTAATTTAAATATTGCATCTGAA
This sequence comes from Metabacillus sp. 22489, assembly GCF_052044855.1. NCBI lineage: Bacteria > Bacillati > Bacillota > Bacilli > Caryophanales > Bacillaceae > Metabacillus > Metabacillus sp. 22489. Next base: position 10,186 of record NZ_JBQENT010000050.1, on the reverse strand, counting down.
GCATTTCTGGCAGAATCTGAGGCTGATCATACCGTTGAACGCTTAGTAAGCGGGGGTTAATCATTTGATTGTTAAACGCGGTGACGTATATTTTGCTGATCTTTCCCCTGTTGTAGGCTCGGAGCAAGGTGGCGTACGTCCTGTATTAATTATTCAAAATGATATCGGAAACCGCTTTAGTCCTACAGTTATTATAGCGGCAATAACGGCCCAAATTCAAAAAGCAAAATTGCCAACTCATGTTGAGATTGATGCAAAGCGTTACGGATTTGAACGGGATTCAGTAATACTCCTTGAACAGATTCGAACGATTGATAAGCAAAGGCTAACAGATAAAATTACCCATCTTGACGATGAAATGATGGATAAGGTGGACGAAGCCTTACAGATAAGCTTAGGACTCATTGATTTTTAGGGAAAAATAAATTTAGTTACAATAAAGAAAAAGGTTGCTGAACTGCAACCTTTTTTATTTATACTAATTTAAGATATGTTACCTTGAAATGTAAGAATAGAAAAAAATTATAAGCTATTTAGCGTATTTCTTTTTTTAGAATAAAATCGATATAATGAAGAGGATACAAGGTGGTATTACATTATAGGGGAGATTAATATGCAGGAATCATTAAACCCGTTATATAAATTTATTCTTATCCATAAAAAAGAAATTTTAAATAATTGGGTAAACGTGATGGGAGAAACCGTGTTACTAAAAGCCTCAAATACCAATAACTCTCAAGTGATTTTTACTATTTATAATGAATATATCAATATAGTAGTCCAGTATTTACAAAACCCAAAAGAAGATATGGTTAGCACAATCAGTGATTTTTCAAAAAAAATTGTGCAAATAGGGTGGTCATTACAGCTAGTTTCCATGAGCTTAATAGAATTTAACAAAATTGTATTTGATTTGATGACAATAGATCAATCAGATGAAGAAAAAATGAAGCTTGTATTTGATTTCGATAAATGGTTAACACCTCTGAATTATGAGGTACTTAATCAATATGCTGAGTCGTGGGAAAAAATTGTAGCACTTCAAAAACTAGCATTAAAAGAATTATCAGCACCATTAATACCAATTTTTGATAATATTAGTGTTCTTCCGTTAGTTGGGACGATTGATACAGAACGAGCAAGGAACATTATGGAGAACTTGCTATTTGGTGTCGTTAAGCATCGCTCAGAGGTGGTATTAATAGATATTACTGGTGTTCCGATAGTTGATACGATGGTGGCTCATCACATCATTCAAGCTTCTGAAGCGGTTAGACTCGTCGGTGCTAAATGTTTACTCGTAGGAATTAGGCCTGAAATAGCCCAAACGATCGTAAACCTTGAGATTGATTTAAGTCAAATCATTACGAAAAACAGCTTACAAGCTGGCATTGAATATGCACTACAATTAACAAATCGTAAAATTGTTACATTGGGGGATAGAAAATGAACACCAGAATACCAATTTTAAAATTAGGAAATTGTTTACTCATTTCAATTCAATGGGAGCTTGATGATCAAACTGCACTTCAATTCCAAGAGGACTTATTACATAGAATATATGAAACTGGTGCAAACGGAGTAGTGATTGATTTAACTTCACTAGATGTCATTGACTCCTTTATTGCGAAAGTACTTGGGGATGTAATAAATATGTCAAAATTAATGGGAGCAAAGGTTGTGTTAACGGGGATACAGCCTGCTGTAGCAATCACTTTAATTGAACTTGGGATTCAGCTAGAGGGAGTGCAAACAGCTTTAGATTTAGAAAAAGGCCTCGAAACATTACGGCGGGAGTTGGGGGAGTAAGCATGGAGAACCAATCCTGTGTGAAGATTACCACTGAGTGGGATATTGTGGCGGCACGTCAATTAGGACGTAGCGCAGCAAAAGAGATCGGTTTCGGTCCGGTAGATCAAGCAAGAATTACAACAGCGATATCAGAACTAGCCCGTAATATTTACTTATATGCAGGACGTGGTGAAATACAAATTGAACTTATTGAGCAAAATGGCAAAAAAGGATTAAAGATAATCGCGGATGATAAAGGTCCTGGAATACAAGATATTCGCCAAGTTATGGAGGATGGTTATTCGACATCAGGTGGGTTAGGTGCTGGGTTACCTGGTGTTAAGCGCTTAATGGATAATTTTGATATTAATTCCGAGGTTGGAATTGGTACAACGATTCATGCGGTGAAATGGTTACGGTAGGAGGGGTTGAATGGATTTTAGACATTTTTTAGAGGAAAAGTATGTAAGTCTTTTAAGAAATTACATAAATAATCAAACGGAAACAGCTTTGTATCAGGGACAAAAGTTTAGTAGAAAATCGATTGAGCACCAAGTACCCCCTGAGGAAATTATTAGTACACATCGTAAAGCTCTTCAGGAATTATATCCGCAAATCCAGAGTGAAGTCCTCACCTCTTTGGACTTTTTACTAGAGGTCATGATGGGGTATGGCTTAGCTTATCAAGAGCATCAAAGTTTACGAGATCAACAATTAGAAATTAAGTCAGAAATTCAAATCGCCGCAAATGTTCAACGTTCCTTATTAGAAACATCTATACCACATGTAGATTCATTAGATATAGGAGTTATAAGTGTTCCTGCCAAGCAGATGAATGGAGATTTTCATCACTTTGTACAGGATGATGAGGCAATTAGTGTTGCAGTAGCTGATGTGATTGGGAAAGGGATTCCTGCGGCACTTTGTATGTCGATGATTAAGTATGCGATGGATAGCTTGCCAGAATCACGAAAAAGCCCAAATCAGGTTTTAGAAAATTTAAATAGAGTTGTTGAGAGAAATGTAGACCCAAGCATGTTTATTACGATGTTTTATGGAATGTATAACATTGAAAAACATATTTTTACATATGCATCTGCTGGCCATGAGCCTGGCTTTTATTATTTCGCAGAGAAGGATACATTTGAGGATTTAAACTCAAAAGGACTTGTTTTAGGTGTAAATAAACAAGTAACGTATGAGCGGTATGAAAGACAAATTGAAGTGGGAGATATGATTGTATTATTGACTGATGGAGTAACTGAATTAAGAACGGAAAGTGGTTTTGTTGAAAGGTCGTTTATCACCAGCTTAATACAAAAATATAAACATTATTCTTCGCAGAAATTAGTGGAAAAAATATTTAAACATTTTGAAAAGATGCAGGACTTTCAATTAAGGGATGACTTTACTTTAATAATACTAAGAAGAGTGGTTTAATCTACCCGTTTTTCGGGTATGGAAAGGATACAAAAGCTCTTTCTGAGGTGAAGAAGGATGGACATAAAAATTGAAATTACGAATAATAGTGATGAAACGAATATATCGATTACAGGTGAAATTGATGTATATACAGCTCCAAAATTGAGGGAGTCAATTTTCCCGCTTGCACAAATGCCGAATCCTTCTATTGTTGTAAGTCTTGCAAATGTTTCTTATATGGATAGTACAGGATTAGGAGTGTTTATCGGTTTGTTAAAAATGGTTAGAAAAAATGAAGGTCAGCTCAGACTAATTGAGCTGTCAGAACGATTGGTACGCTTATTTAGAATAACAGGCTTAAATGACATCATTGATATATCTTCTAAATCAAAGGGTGGAGTACAATGAATCAATTAGTGGATTATATAGAAATGAAGATTCCCGCAAAGCCAGAGTATGTAGGAATTATACGATTAACTCTTTCAGGAATTGCCAGTAGAATGGGATATTCATATGATGAAATTGAGGATTTAAAAATTGCCACTAGTGAAGCGTGTACAAACGCAGTACAGCATGCCTACAAACATGATGAGGGTGGAGATATTGTTGTAGGGTTTGGCCTTTATGAAGATCGCCTGGAGGTAATCATTGCAGACGATGGTAACAGCTTTGATTTTGAACAAGTGAAAAGTGAACTCGGCCCCTTTTCTGCTTCAAGTCCTATAGATCAGCTGCCTGAAGGTGGATTAGGTCTGTATTTGATGGAAACGCTTATGGATGAAGTCCGTATCCTTGATAAATCAGGTGTTACAGTCTTCATGATTAAGTATTTAAGTGAGGGGCGAATCAAACATGGCGCAACCATCTCAAACTTCGAAGCTAACTAAAGAGGATATAAATAAGCTCATCTTACAATTTCAACAGAATGAAGAAGAAATGGCTCAAACTGTTCTTGTTGAATACTATTCGGGCTTAGTCGATACGTTAGCGAAAAAGTATTCTAAAGGGAAAGGGTTCCATGAAGACTTAAAGCAAGTGGGGATTATTGGATTGCTAGGGGCGATTCGGAGGTATGATCCTTCTATTGGAAAGCCATTTGAGGCTTTTGCGATTCCAACGATTATCGGAGAAATAAAACGATTTCTTAGAGATAAAACATGGAGTGTCCATGTGCCAAGACGGATCAAGGAATTAGGACCGAAAATGAAAGCCGCGGTTGATGCTTTAACAAATGAAAAGCAACGCTCTCCTAGAGTCGAAGAGATAGCAGAGTATTTGGATGTTACAGAAGAAGAAGTGTTAGAAACGATGGAAATGAGTAAAAGTTATCATGCTTTATCTGTTGATCATCCAATCGATGCTGATGCCGAAGGAAGTACGGTGACAATTCTTGATATAGTAGGTGCGGAAGATCAAGGCTATGAAAAGGTAAATCAAAGGCTCATGTTAGAAAGTGTTCTTCATGTTTTAACAGAACGTGAAAAGGAAATTATTGATTATACGTTTATTATGAATAAAAGCCAAAAGGAGACGGGCAAAAAGCTGGGGATTTCGCAAATGCATGTTTCGCGGATACAGAGGAGGGCTATCCAAAAATTGAAAGAAGCGATCGATGGAGATTTGTTTAACTCGGAGATGGAAAAATGATAATTCAGGAGTCAAATAGTTTTGTTCGGACGTTAGCATATCAAATACCTAAACAAGGAAAGGATTGCTGTGGGGATAGTTTTTTTCTAAAGGCAACAGATGAATATTTGATTTGTGCATTGGCTGACGGACTAGGAAGTGGTGAACGTGCAAATGAGTCATCCTCTGCGATAAGTACGTTAGTTGAAGAGAAACATGATGAAAAAGTTGAAGTGTTAATTGAGCTATGTAATAAGGAATTAAAAAATAAACGTGGCGCAACAGTTTCTATATTAAAGATAGAATTCCAGACAAAGCAGTTCACATATAGCTCAGTAGGTAATATTCGCTTTGTTTTTTCTTTGCCCTCAGGCTCATATATTTATCCGATACCGATTTTAGGATATTTATCAGGGAAACCCCAGAAATATCGCACTCAAACGTATTCCTATGAACAAGGGTCTAAATTTATCATTTATACAGATGGTCTTGTATTACCTGCTGTTAAAGCATTGTTAGAAAAAAGCCATTCTGTTGAGGAATTATCACAATCCTTGAAACAGTATACAAACAATCGTAATGATGATTTAACCTATATAGTCGGTCAACTATTTTAGTATTAGGTATTAGGAATGGTTGAACGGCTTTTATTTTTATTTAATCGTAGCTCTTAGCAGCAGATTAGCGAATTATCCTCTCTAAGTGCTTAGGTGGAATGAAAGGTAAGGAGCAAATTTTTGGCTTTAGGCTTACTAAGTCCACTGTTTTCCTTTGTTTGGAAAACGAATTTAAGATAAAATGATATGAGAATGCTGAAATATATTGGAGGCTTATGATGATCGATAAACAGGATTATATCATGCAACATATTAGTAAAGAGCTTTCTATAAATGTAAAACAAATAGCGAATGTTATATCGTTATTAGAGGAAGGGAATACAGTTCCGTTTATAGCTAGATATCGGAAAGAGCAAACTGGTGCACTTGATGAGGTGCAAATTCGCGATATTTCAGAAAAGTGGACATACATACAGAATTTAGAGAACCGTAAAGAGGAAGTCCTTCGCTTAATAGAAGAACAAGGAAAACTAACAGAACAGCTTGCTGCAGAAATAAAAAGCGCAATGAAGCTTCAACAAGTTGAAGATTTATATCGACCATACAAACAAAAAAGACGTACTAAAGCAACGGTTGCAAAGGAAAAGGGATTAGAACCGCTTGCTAAGTGGATTTTACAATTGCCAACTGAAGGAGATGTTTTTGATAAGGCAAAGGAATTTATAAATGAAGAAAAAGAGGTTCACACGGCTGAAGAGGCAATACAAGGTGCAAAGGACATTATTGCTGAGCAAATTTCTGATGAGCCAAAGTACCGTCAATGGATTCGCGATGTGACATTTAGAAAAGGGAAAATAGCTTCTGTCGTAAAAGATGAAGAGAAAGACGAGAAAAATGTTTACGAAATGTATTACGAATATGAAGAGCCTATCTTAAAAATTGTTCCGCATCGTGTGCTTGCGATAAATCGTGGTGAGAAGGAAGAAATTCTTCGCGTATCAATAATGCCACCTTATGAGCAAATCGTAGAATATCTTCAGAAGCAGGAACTGAATAAAGCGACGATAGTGAGGGATCTTATCGTTGAAACAATTGAAGATGCGTATAAAAGGTTAATTCAGCCTTCAATTGAAAGAGAAATACGAAAAGAGTTATCTGAAAAAGCAGAGGACCGTGCCATTCATATTTTCTCTGAAAATCTAAGAAATCTATTATTACAGCCGCCTTTAAAAGGAAAAATGGTATTAGGTGTAGACCCTGCATATCGGACAGGCTGTAAATTAGCAGTAGTTGACCAAACGGGGAAAATGCTACATATCGGTGTTGTATATCCACATCCGCCAGTAAATAAAACAGAACAAGCAAAGACTACTGTCATAGAGATTCTTAAAAAATATAATATTGAAGTAATAGCAATCGGAAATGGAACAGCGTCAAGAGAAACAGAACAATTTATCTCTGATATTTTAAAAGATAGCAAAAGTGAAGCCTCATATTTAATTGTTAACGAGGCAGGTGCAAGTGTATATTCAGCATCTGATTTAGCGAGAGAGGAATTCCCTGACCTTCAAGTAGAGGAACGAAGTGCAGTTTCTATTGCGCGAAGATTGCAGGATCCTTTAGCAGAGCTAGTGAAAATTGACCCGAAATCAGTTGGAGTTGGCCAATATCAACATGATGTTTCTCAAAAGAAGCTAAATGAATCATTAACATTTGTTGTTGAGACTGTAGTTAACCAAGTTGGAGTTAACGTCAATACCGCATCGTCTTCATTGCTACAATATGTTGCTGGCCTTAGTAAATCGGTAGCAAATAATATTGTAAAAAGAAGAGAAGAGCTTGGTGGGTTCTCCAATCGTAAGCAATTAAAGGACATACCAAGACTAGGTGCAAAAACATACGAACAGTGTATAGGTTTCTTAAGGGTGTTAGAAGGTGATCAACCTTTAGATCGTACAAGTATCCATCCTGAGCATTACAATGAGGTGAAGAAACTACTAAAGCAACTTGGTGTAACAGAGTCAGATTTAGGTAGTGATAAATTAAAGGAACAAGTAAAAAACCTGAATTTAAAAGAAACCTCATCAATACTTGAAATTGGTGAATTAACTTTAAAAGATATATGTGATGCGCTTATTCGTCCTGAAAGAGATCCGCGCGATGATGTTCCTAAGCCGCTATTAAAGAAGGATGTTCTGAAGCTGGAGGACCTTAAGGAAGGTATGGAGCTCCAAGGAACGGTACGTAATGTTGTAGATTTTGGAGCATTTATTGATGTCGGAGTAAAACAGGACGGACTTGTTCATATATCAAAGTTAAGTAATAGCTTTGTTAAACATCCACTAGATATCGTATCTGTTGGTGATGTTGTAACGGTATGGGTAGATAGCGTTGATTTTAAAAAAGGAAGAGTAGCATTAACAATGGTAAAAGAATAAAAAGAAACACTGCCTACGAGCAGTGTTTTTCTCTATAGAAAAACCAACACTGATTAAGTAATCTGATTTGATATCGATTTTTTTCTAAGAAAGCACGTCGCATTTGGCTTTGTAACCATGATGGCATTGCTCATACCTCCTTATCCATTATAATGGAGTATGGGTGTTTATAATGTATGCATAAGACTAGGTTGATGTTACTAAAAAAGTGAGGAAATAATTTTGGATGATAAAAAGCTGCAACAACTAGTTGAGGAAATTTCATTAAGGTTTTTTAATAAAAAATTTACCCACAAAGCAACATTCAATAAAAGACTTAGAACTACTGGTGGACGTTACATATTGAATACCCACAACATAGATATTAATCCGAAATATTTAGAAGAGCACGGACTTGATGAAGTGATAGGTATTATTAAACATGAGCTCTGTCATTATCATCTTCATATAGAAGGAAAAGGATATAAGCATCGTGACAACGATTTTAGAGATTTGTTAAAGAAGGTTGGTGCACCAAGATTTTGTACACCTTTAAAATCCGAACCCAAAAGCGTGAGAAAAATCCTTAAATATCAATGTAAAAGCTGTCAGCAAATATTTAATCGGAAGAAAAAAGTGGATACGACTAAATATGTATGCGGGAAATGTGGTGGGAAAATCTATCTGATGAAATAGGGTTGACGAAAGAGGTAAAGCTATGATAAATTATAAAAGCCGTCGCTGATGGCATGTAATTGAATAAAAAATAGATAGTATTGACATGATAAGTGATACTAACTATAATAAAAGAAGTCTTTTATATTGTTCCGCAGTAGCTCAGTGGTAGAGCTATCGGCTGTTAACCGATCGGTCGTAGGTTCGAGTCCTACCTGCGGAGCCATATGGGGAAGTACTCAAGTGGCTGAAGAGGCGCCCCTGCTAAGGGTGTAGGTCGTGTAAGCGGCGCGAGGGTTCAAATCCCTCCTTCTCCGCCATACGTTATGGCCCGTTGGTCAAGCGGTTAAGACACCGCCCTTTCACGGCGGTAACACGGGTTCGAATCCCGTACGGGTCATTTTTAATATGTGGAATCTAATAGGAAGTGGACATATCTTATTTCCATGATTCGTCCACCTCCTATTTATTTCTTTGATTTCGTTTGGTCCGGTAGTTCAGTTGGTTAGAATGCCTGCCTGTCACGCAGGAGGTCGCGGGTTCGAGTCCCGTCCGGACCGCCATTTTACTTTTTGGCAATAATTACAACTTGAAGTTGTAGTTGAGACGTGGTATTATATAATTCTTGTTGTTTAATTTACTCAAAACATAATATTCGATGGGCTATAGCCAAGTGGTAAGGCAACGGACTTTGACTCCGTCACTCGTTGGTTCGAATCCAGCTAGCCCAGCCATTTTTATTTTTTCTTTAAAATACTATATTTCATTATTGTAATGAGCCATTAGCTCAGTTGGTAGAGCACGTTCGAATAAGCTACAAAGCGAAACATCAGCGCGCAAATCGAGCTTCTACTTGAATAATCATACTGAGATTTGGGCGTCAGATACAAGTCGTGTAAAGAATAGTAATACTCATTGATAAAATGAGCCATTAGCTCAGTTGGTAGAGCATCTGACTTTTAATCAGAGGGTCGAAGGTTCGAGTCCTTCATGGCTCACCATTTACACACCGTGCGGGTGTGGCGGAATTGGCAGACGCGCTAGACTTAGGATCTAGTGTCCTTGTGACGTGGGGGTTCAAGTCCCTTCACCCGCACCATTGATTCGTTCGCGGTCGTGGCGGAATGGCAGACGCGCTAGGTTGAGGGCCTAGTGGGGGCAACCCCGTGGAGGTTCAAGTCCTCTCGGCCGCACCAAAATAAATCAAAAAAGTTCTTGACTTTACGTATTGCACTTGATATAATATTCTAGTCGCTTTAAAACAATATAAGTTGCGCCCGTAGCTCAATTGGATAGAGCGTTTGACTACGGATCAAAAGGTTAGGGGTTCGACTCCTCTCGGGCGCGCCATAATAACGGGAAGTAGCTCAGCTTGGTAGAGCACTTGGTTTGGGACCAAGGGGTCGCAGGTTCGAATCCTGTCTTCCCGACCAGCGGAGTTATAATTTAATGCGGGTGTAGTTTAGTGGTAAAACCTCAGCCTTCCAAGCTGATGATGAGGGTTCGATTCCCTTCACCCGCTCCAATGATCTTTGAAAACTAAACAAAACCAAGCGTGCCAACGTTAATTTCGATTAACACAAATCGTACTATTAAGTACACAATGAGCAAGTCAAACACTTTATTGGAGAGTTTGATCCTGGCTCAGGACGAACGCTGGCGGCGTGCCTAATACATGCAAGTCGAGCGAATCTGAGG
>NZ_JBQENT010000049.1:0-41939 GCF_052044855.1 Metabacillus sp. 22489 | reverse complement strand
TGTTGGTGTTTATCAAAAAATATTCTTCTCAATATATTGGTCTCCATAAAATGAAAATACCACAGCTTAAATGACTGTGGTAGACCCAAATTTTTATACTTTCTTATCTTTTAAAAAAAATCGCTCCAGCGACCTTTAATTTAACTCTGACACCATTGTTAATATAAACTAAAGTAGCTTAACCAATATCCCCGACATATATTGATTCAATTTCACTTTGAATTCCATACTTTATGAGAATCGGTATCATAGCTTTTGGGTAAAAATTAGAATTAGTTATTTCATCCAATGGGATTCATTCATTTCCTATTTGATCAGGGTCAGGTGCTGTCCCTTTGACTATCGTACTTTGATTAAATTGAGGTGTACAGGCAAAAAGGTGAGTAACAACGTGGACTTCACTATCCCATTGTGAGTGTTCGTGATTTTTTCCGATATATTCACTTACAAATAAAAGTTCTTTAACTTTAACCTTCACTCCAACCTCTTCTAAACATTCTCTTATATCAGCATCTTTTAGTGTTTCTCCTGGTTCTTGGCTACCACCAGAAAGTATATTCATAAACTTGTTAAGGAAAACAAACTAAATATTTATTGAAAGACCCTTATTGAATAAATATTCTTCAGCTTTATTTATCCTTGTTCTGTTATGTCTTACAAATAATTCATACCGTCTTAATAACCATTCAAATGACCTATCCCGTATGTGTGAATCATCAGCTCCTTGGATGATGGGTACTATTTTAGTAAATGAGTCAAAACTTAATAATGCTTCAAAGCACTCCAAATGTTCAATTTTCTTATTTGCGATGTTTTGATAAGCCTCTAACATAGGTTCTTTGAAGTTTGTCCCGAACCAAGAATACCCTATTACAAGAGTATTAGCTATATCATAACGATAATCTCCTATGAATGCTTTTTCCCAATCCAAGATGTACAATATATTTTCCTCGGTGATTATTGTATTCAAAAAATGATAATCTCCATGATTTAGCACCTCATTAAATTCTACAGTTTTAAATGCATACACAATATTTTCCAAAACACTCATGTATACTGAGTCTTCAAATCTCTTTACCCTATTTCTTAAAATTTTTATATATGAACTGAAATAATCTTCTTGCAGTAAGCTATCAGTAAGATTTTCATTTAAAGTATTAATATCAATTGCATGAATACGGGCAAGTGTCTTACCAAATTGACTGAATGCAATGCTTATATCATCATGATTTGATAAGAAGTATTCGTCGAGAGTAATCCCCTTCACTTGGTCCATCAACAATATATTCGTTTCTTTGTCTTCAAAATAAACATTTGGGATATTAATGTACATATTTATAGGTTTACTTCTTAAAATATTTAATTCTTTATTAAAATTATCATTTCCCTTATATCTTTTTAAGACAACTGGTCTGGAAAATTTATCTCTTCCTTGGAAGTAATTTAGATGAAACATTGATATATTGTTATTAAAACCATTATTGTTGTGTATTGCAAAATAAAAGTGCAGAGTATTGCAAGCTGATTTGTCGTTGCTACTTTACATGGAGTGGTGGGCATGATAGCCTTTCGTGGCAAAGCCAGCCCTTGATCTTGCTGGCTTCTTGGCTTGAGACTCATGCCCGCAGAGGCTCCATGTCAAGTTGCAACATTGTGTAGTTGCAATTGCAATACTATGTATTCTTTCTTTGCAAAATACAATTGTTTGTTTCTAAGTTATTTATCTCAACTATAGTTTTTTTTCCTTTAGTTTTCTGTATCAAATGTTTTATGATTTGATAAGTATCTTCATTCAAATTATCTTCCTCCAGCAACCCCTATTTATTTATACATGTTAACCAGAATAAGGGGAATAGATTAAATAGAAATTTCTCCTCCAATCCAACCTTTAATAAACTCTTCCAACGATGAAGCAATTATACTGCGACTATCATCTTCATGATTCCATAGATAAATATCTTCATATTGAATGTTTCCGTTTCCAATTGAATATCCAAATAAGTCCCCATTACCCGCATCGGAAAAAAACAAAAAAGTATCTAATGGTTTCATAGATTCTTTATGTTCATGTAAAGTCCAAAAAAATAAGTTTTCTTTGATCATTTGTTCTAGTGACCAAATAAAAGAAATACCGTAGTTACCATATACTCCATTTGTTTCGTAGTATAAATCGGCCAACTTTTTAGGTAAATCAATATTTAAATCCTTTTTAATTGATAGTATCTCCGTTTCAGTTGCAGGTGCTTTAAACTGACACTCTTTTGAAATACTGCTTAAATAACCTTTCCACACCAATAATCCTTACCACCTTTGAAATCTATAATGCTAAGTCTCTAACCTCATTAGTGCAATAAATATGTATAATGACTTTATTATTTGTAACACGATGAACTATGGTGCCAAAAGCACTCTGGATAAAAGACATGAACTTGATTTGGGTTATTTTAAGAAAAACTTGGACATGATTTATACCTGTCATTAAGGATGGATACCATTCAAGGCTTGATTACAATGCCTACAATTCATATGATTTCCACCTTTTAATAACATAAAAAATCCAAAATTGATACACTCTTCATATTAAAATAATATATCACTACAATCCGCTTACCTTACTGATGACATATACCGATTATATAAATGAGAACATTCCTTCATACAATCCAAATACATATTTCTTATTTCCTCGTTCGGACATAATTTTAAGTAACTCTCACTCTCCAATAAGGAAATAAGAGGTTTCATTTCGATATAGTATTCTACATTTTCCTTTTGCTTTAAAAGATTTTTATATCCTTTTAATATCTTAAAATAATAATTATCCATTAAACGATATTTGCACTTCGATAGCTCCGAATAATAAAACTTGTTTATTTCTCCAGACATATATTTTGCAAGATACATTTCGTTTTTTCCTAAATAAGTAGAAGTTGCTTGTGAGTAGTAACGCTTTTCACCATCACTATACAATGTTTTGGATATACGATATTTATGCCACTTCATTACTTCCTTATAACGAGACCCTAATGCCAAATTGATACTCGAAACCGTAACAGCTTTACATTTCAATATATAATCAAAAATAGTCACAATCAATTCTCTTTCATCAAGATCGGTAATCGATGCCCAACAAATATAATTGTTATCTAAGCTGGCTATTATACAAACTTCTTTATCAGGGCTAACATAAATATCAAAATATACTTCATTATCAACGATTTTATAATTTGGTTTTTTACAATTATTTTGATTAACCAAATTATATTTATCCGTACCCAATACGAAAACCTTCCTTCTTTTGCAAAGATTAACAATTTATATTTCTAATTTAATTTTTTCTTCTTAAACTCATTCTTACGTAAAATTCAGTTTTGTATTGACTGAATTTATATCACTTTTCATTTATCCTTTTTTATATGCATTTATCCCAAACAGACCTAATAATATTTGGATTAAACCTATAAACAAAAATTCAACCGTTGCTAGGAACCATTCTTTTATCACGATTACTTGTATTACTTTAGATAACACTAACAAAATACCCATAATCATGGTCAAATTATATAATTTTCTTTCCTTTTTTAATAATCCATTTAAAGAGGCAAATGCATTTCCAATTCCGAACAATATGATTAAAAATAACGCTAGGATTATCCAATTATTAAAAGGAACATACGTAGTCCATTCATTTGGAAAACTAGCGAAAACACCTTTTTTTAATAGCATCATTATTCCTGTTATAATTGCACCTAATGATAATTATAAATTTAAAATAATGATGAGTGTTACAAATCCATTCTTTAAAACTACCTGTTTTCGTTTCAAATTCATGATTACCTACTGATAAATAATGTATAAATTATTTCTTTGAATTATTTTGTTCTTTCAATATTTCGTTTTCATTACTTACTCCCTTTTCTAATTAGAATCTTAAGGAAGCTGCATCTCAAAGCAATGTAACCAAAAATTTTATTATTTAGCCTGTAATTGAATCCCGAACTACTCTATTTACCTAATTTTACCACAAATACACCTTAATAAAATGCAAGAAAATAATGCAATTACTTTTTTTAACAAAAAAAGACTCTACTTCTTTTTGAAGTAGAGCCGACTGTCCGTATATACAATTCATATTTTAACATCTAACATACTTGCGTTTGAAACCAAGTCTCCCTCTATCTATTTCTTTTTGAATACTTTCGTAAGCGTTTAAAAGACTTGTTTTCTTCTTATCCCGCTTCACTTCAACAATACCGATTTCCTTCGCGGTCTCGACTGCCTTTTCATGTAGTGGTAAATATGAAATCGCCACGGTGTATAGAAAATTATTCATAGATGCTTTCGTTCGTTCTGGTGAATCATGAATAGAATTTTTCACTATATCAAGCATGTTGGAGATTTTACTTTCGGAAAATTCATTGTCCTTCCGATTCCCTAAAAGCCAGCAATAACAACTCCATCCTGCCGACATTCTCAGCTCCTCACCGCTTGAAATCCATTTATCGGCAACATCTTGTGCAATAGTTGATTCTGATAAAGTTACTGCCACAACATAATCAGATATCATATAAAAATAGGCTTTATCCATCCAACGCTCATAATCCGACTCTGTCATAGCATTTGGATCTGCGATAATCCCTGCAAAATACATCGCATCGTAGTTACCAGTAGCATAAAGTTCTTCAGCTAAAGGTTGATTGATTTTTATTTTCTTTGCAATTGGTTTCATAGCTCCTGTAGCTACACCAAAAAGAGGCTCGTGGGCACCATTGGATAAGTATATTTTTTTCGTTCGTTCCTTACCAAGAGCTTCAAGTTCCTGCATAACTGTTTCGAAATCCATAGATTTGTTATCCTTTCTTTATTATCTATCTTATAGAACTAAATAGTTAATATTCTTGTTCAAATCTATCATAAACCGTAAGTTAAAGAAACATTTGAAAATGATGAAAAGGATTATCTAATACACCTTTTAGGTAAAACCTATGTGCGTCATGGCTATGAACACCAGAATTAATTTTAGCAAATCCATTTGACGGCTAAACCTTTAAGTCATACATCAATTGAAATTGATTGTAAACAATTCATTAAATTGTCTCCAAAAGATCTAACATCAGATAGGTAATTATATCCTTCTGGTGAACCAAAACTATTAAACATACGAACTGCCACAAGGTTTTCTTGTGGAATTACTAATAATGTAACACCTGTATAACCAAGTATTTGGTATGAACCAATCGGAACTTCTGCACCTATTTCAGATTTCGTAGCAGGTAAATCTTTACAAACCATAAGAAACCATTTTGAGGTAAGTCTTGCTCAATCTCTGAGGGACTTTGAACTGATGTAGCGAGTTGTATAATCTCTTTTGGAACAATTTGTTTACCATCTATCTTTCCTTGTTTGAGATGGAAGTAACCCCAAAAAGCTAATTCACGTGCCGACACATACATATTTGCCTTATCGCCTTCAGTGCTATCACTTGTTTTCCAATTTACATCTCCACCATCTCGTAGGATTACCTCGACAAGTTTATCATGCTTATGTGCATACCAGTTTGATTCAAAAAAACCTAGTGGTCTAAATACTTGTTCGTGAATAATCTCAGACACTGTTTTTTTGTTGTCTTCTTTACAATTTGAGTCAAAGCATCTATGCCGACTTGTCGATATGTCCAGTTTTGACCAGTAGGATACTCACGAAATACAATATCCTCCTTTTGATGTAAACCATGTGTATGAGTTAATAAATGCCTTATTGTTGTTTCTCTCCAAATTGCCTTGTCAAGCTCAGGTAAATATTTTAATACTAAATCATCTATATCCTCCAAATAACCGTAATAAAGAGCATAAGCTATAGCAAAACCAATATAGCTTTTCCTTACTGAAGCTATGTGAAATTGAGTATCAGCACTCACCATTCTTGCGTCATTTTTGTTGGATTGTTTCCCTATATATTCTTCTAAAACAATAGATTCATTATGAATAATAAAAACAGAAGCTCCAGAACAAGTTACTTGGTTAAAGGTGTTATGAACATGATTTAACACCGAAGAAAAATGGTTATTTCGATTATATGTAAGATTCAAAAAACAGTACCCCCAGCCAATAGTCACATTACACATTACTTATTCTATTTTTAAGGTTTATTTCCCTTTTAAATAGATTTATATTTTAAAACCATCTTTAATATGGCTGGACGATTATTTTGATGATTTACCTCTTCATCAGAAATATTGTACCCGTTTGCGTTGCAGATAAAAAATTAATTTTTGGCTTTCAAATTATTATTTCTAAGTGAATAGTTACTGTTTCCCTTTCTTGAATCATTCAAAATTACATTTATAGTTAGGAATATACAGATTAACAAGGTTAGATGGAAAATAGTATGTAAAGTATTTGGAACAATCCCATTCATTACTGGTAGAAAAAAGTGCGTATCTCCAAACATTTGATTGTAGCTTTCGACTCTTTTTTCTGCCCCATATCCAAAAAGATATGGGATCCACCAGTCTATTAATACCCCTACAAAGATACAAATTTGATGGATAAATAGCCAGAGTTTAACCCAAATTGGATATAACTTCCCCATATAAATGATTACAAAAGTCATTAATACTAAAATCTGGACAATTCCTGACACTGTGATAATCAGCAATTCATTAAATGATCGTTCGTTAGCAATTGCTTGAACATCGTTTAATGAGCCAATAGGTACCCAATCTTGAACAATCATAAATACTAAAATAAAACTTAACCCTATTAATAGCAACTTCTCTGATAAGCGAATCTCTCTAGACACACTCTAACCTCCAAATGTGATTTTTTTCTAAATCAAAAGTTCCCCACTTCTTTGCATTTACATCATTTTCACAAGAAAATCTTACCATTTAGAATATCCTTTTCTATACATCTAAGGTCCAAATTTTCATCAGCCTCAAGTCTTAGTTTAAAGAAAACCTAAATAAACGATACTTCTTATTGAAGTATCACTTCCTTTAGCATTGCAGTCTCAAATGTACCATCTTTGCTATTCTTGACAAATATTTCTTGTAATACAAAAAGGTGATTCTACTGAATCACCTTTATAACTTTATTACGATTTCTTTTGTAACTCTATTCTTCAAGAGCCGATTTTATAAGATTATTTACTTGGTAGTTTGAAAGAAGTCCAATATGTGAAACACCACGGATTTCAATATTATTTGCACCGTAAAGCATTGATAAATACGGTCTTACAATATAATCACTTGATGAATAGATAGAAGTTGTTTTAATTCCTTCAGGAGCATAATTTGTCGTAAGTCGATTTGCCCCACCTAAAGTAATAAGCTTTTCCACTTTGGAACTGCCACCTTTATTTAGGATGTAATATAAGCTGTTTGCTCCTCCCATACTATGTGCCACAATATTTACTTTTGAACTGCCTGTTTTACTAATTACATCATCGACAAATAGTTTAATTGCCGTTGAATTTAGCTCTTGATGCCCCTGTTTGCTTGGTAGGTCAATCGCATAAAGCTCGTTATCAGCCCAGCCTTGAGAACGTAAATATCTCTTAATGAGTGCAAAATTTGTGTCAGAACCAGTTAAACCGTGAACAAAAACAACTGGAGTTTTAGATGTAGCAGTGGCAGCACTAACATCTGAAGGCTGAAAATTAATAAAGATTGAGAATAACATAGCTAAACTTAATAACATGGAATAAAATTTAACTTTCTTCATTAGTATTCCTCCTAAATATTTAAATAAATAATATTAACATTTTAGCAAGTCCTGTTCTCATTGATACACCATCATGTAAAAAACTACCAAAATCAATCTATTAAAATAATAATATGCATAAATATTAGATGTCAAAGCTTATCCTAAAAATCGGTAAATTTTACTAAAAAACACTTCGAATTATGTAACAATCATAGTTCTATGGTTTGGATTTTTTTACTTAATCCTTCCTTCGGAGTCTCTCACTTCCTCTATTAAAACCATCAAAAAAATAATAAGAACAGGTTTAATCAACATACAAAAGAACTTATCCAAAACAGTTCTGGGACTAATCGTTTTTCCCTTCTATAAACAAAAATAGGCACCCTTTTTCGCTAGCTTAATCCTCCCAAAAAACAACGTTTTTAGAAAATTAGTTAGATCTAAATTGGAGCAATTCTATTAAGACAACAACAATAAATCGTAATTAATACGATTTATTGTTGACAAGTTCCCGGAGACCACCTACCATTAAATAGTAATAATTACGATTTATTTCATTCTTGGAGGTACATAAAAATGAAACAATACAAGAATCTTATTGTAATTTTAGCGCTGTTACTACTTGTTGCATGTGGTAATGAACGCAACGTACAAGAAAACCTAGAAAGCAGTTCCACTAATAGAGAAATCAAAATAACAGATGACACAGGAACTGAATTAGTTTTTGAGGATCCACCTAAAAGAATTGGTTGCTTAACTGAAATATGTGTTGATACTTTAAAGCAACTAGGGTTAACCCCTACAGCAGTTTCATCTAATGGTATTACACAAGAGCCTGAATTTTTTGGAGAAAAAGGTAAGGATATTGCCATTATCGGGGGATCATTTTTTGAGCCTAATTTGGAGGATATGCTAAGTAATGACTTAGACCTTGTTATTGGTTTAGGAGGGGTACATGATAATATTCGTGAAGCATTAGGGAGTGAAATACCTCTTTATATTGCCTCACCGAGTGACTATCATGATTCCATTTCAACTGTAGAAAAGCTTGGTGAACTGCTTCAAAAAAGGGATGAAGCAAGTAAAGCAGTACAAACATTTGAAAAGCAATTAGAAGAATATAAAACATTGTCAACACATGATAAAACAGCTCTAATTATGTATGGCTCAGATGTGAATTTTGGAATAGATACAAATAAGTCAGTTATGGGCTCACTCTTATCTGAAATCACTAATTATCCGTGGGAGGCTCCCACAGGTGAAGGTCATAATAATGGAGGTGTTCAGTTTTCATTAGAAGAGGTATTGAAAGTAGATCCTGATGTCATATTCGTTGAGACGTTCAGTTTCGGTTCGGAAAGCAGTCCTTCATTATCCGAACAATTAGCGAAAAATCCTATTTGGTCAGAGCTTAAAGCTGTTAAGGAAAACAAAGTCCATGAAGTGCGCACAAATATTTGGGCAAATGGAAGAGGAATAGGGTCAATGTCAATCGTCTTGAATGAAGCGATGTCTATTCTATATCCAGAATCTGTTGAGGAATAGAAGCATGCTTTATAGAGAAATCATTATAAAGGAATCAGTCAAAAAATATACTATATTTTTGACTGTTTCCTTGACTATCTTTATTGTTTTATTTGGGGCATCTCTAATAATAGGTGAACCGTTTGTCTCTGTAAACACATTAATTGAAATGATTTCTGGAAAAGAAGTAGAGAAAATTTCACAGATTGTTGTAAATGAAATCCGCCTCCCTCGTGCTATTATCGCATTAATGTCTGGAACGATGCTTGCCATAACCGGCGTCTTGCTGCAAGATAGTTTTCAAAACCATTTAGCAGGTCCTGAATTAATAGGTGTATCATCTGGTGCTTCCTTTATGATGGCAATTATTACAGTATTTCATCTACCAATCTCTTTTTCTCTTCATCCTTTACTTGCTTTCATTGGAGGATTTACAAGTGGTTTGATTGTTATCGGTAGTGCACTTGGTAAACTACAAAAGAGTAGTTTTATTTTGATCGGAACAGCTGTTTCTGCCTTCTTAGGTGCTTTAGTAATCATTATCATTTCGTTAGGGAAGCAAAATGATATTGGTCTAATGCTATTCTTTTTAACTGGTAGTCTTGCAAATAGGAATTGGACACATGTGGGAAATTTATTGCCATGGTTTATCATATTTACACCAGCAAGCATGCTAATTGCACGGGTACTTAATCTGCTTCGACTTGGGGACGAAGCAGCACAAGGACGAGGCTTACCTGTTCAGACTGTCAGGCTGTTAATCTTATTCATTGGTGTACTTTTAGTATCTTCAGTAATTGCTAATTGTGGACCAATCGGTTATATATCCTTACTTGCACCCCATTTAGCAAGAAAAATGCTAAGAACAGAAAACGCTTTTAAAGTCCTCCCTACAGCTGCCATGATAGGAAGCGTTTTATTATTGGGAGCTGATCTAGCAGCAAGATTACTCTTTTATCCGTTAGAAATACCTGTTGGCTTACTAACGACAATTATTGGTGGCTCTATTTTATTAATCTTCCTAGTCAAAAGGAGGAGTAATAAATGAAGCAACGTACAAGATTCAGAGATCATGAAAAATGGATATTCATTTTTACATTACTATTATTCGCAATCTCCATCTTTAATCTTATTACTGGGAAAGTAACACTGTCTTTGACAGAATTTTACTATGCACTACTTGGAAACCCTTTGATAGATTTTCATGAAAAAATTATTTGGAATTTACGTATTCCCAGGGGAATTGTTGCTATAGTAGCTGGTGGTATGCTTGGCTTAGCAGGTGCCACTTTACAGAGTGTTACAAGAAATGAATTAGCGGAACCGGGTATTTTAGGGGTAACTTCTGGAAGTGTACTATTTGCAGTGGTTTGGCTTACTTATAGTGATGGTATTTCTTTATCACCGTATTTACTTCCCATTATTTCATGTATCGGTGGGTTGTTCATTACATTTGCCGTTTTTTATATAAGTTCTCAGAGTAAGCTAGGTCACCTGCAAATTGCCCTAGTCGGTGTTATACTCTCTTCTATTCTTCAATCATTTACAACATTTGTTCTTTTGGGGAATCAAGAAGCCTTAGGGAATATTTTGCTTTGGATTATCGGGTCATTGAATGGACGTATATGGATTCATGTTGAAATTTTGGTTCCAATAGCTATCGTGTCTATTACAATTGGCCTATGTAGTGCCGCTATAGCAAACGGCTTACGTCTAGGTGATCACCAAGCAAGTTTGATTGGACTAAATGTAAAAAGGGCTAGACTTTTCCTCTTATCTACTGCAGCTATCCTTACGGCAGGAGCAATTTCAGTCGTTGGCGCTATTGGATTTATCGGCTTGATTGGCCCTCATATCGCCAAAAAGATAGTAGGAGAAGATGCGAGAAAACACTTCCCTTTAAGTGCTTTGATTTCCTCATTCCTTTTGGTTCTTTCTGATGCAATTGCTCAAAGTCTTGTTCTAACCTTGCCAATTGAACAATTCAGCAGTGAGGTTCAATTACCGACTGGTGCAATAACAGCTCTATTAGGAGCGCCATTTTTTATGTACTTATTAAGTAATAAGAGAAGGAGGAAGCATTAGTATGGAAGACTTTGCAATAAGAATAGAGAATCTCTATGTGGGAATTTCCGGTATGAACATTATTGAAAATATATCACTCCAAATTCCAAAGGGAAAGATAACCGTACTTATCGGCATAAACGGGAGCGGAAAATCCACCTTATTAAAGGCAATCTCAAAAATACTACCTATAAAAAAAGGAAACATTTATTTAAATGGGAAAGCAACACATGAAATGTCTTTTAGAGAACTCGCAAAGAAACTCGCCATGCTACCTCAAACATATGATTCTCAATTAAGAATGACTGTCCGTGAACTTGTTGAACAGGGCAGATTTCCGCACTCAGGTGCCTTAAAGATGCTTCGTAAACAGGATCATATTACCATTGAATATGCTCTGGAATTAACAAATTTATCAACGTTTCAGAATCGACAACTTGATGAATTATCCGGTGGTGAGAGACAGCGAGCCTGGCTTGCTCTGTCTTTGGCCCAAGCAAGTGATATATTATTGCTTGATGAGCCAACTACATTTTTAGATGTACGACATCAATTAGATTTGTTAAACCTAATAAAACAATTAAATCACAACGAAAACAAAACAATTGTTATGGTCTTACATGATATCAACCAAGCACTAAATTACGCAGATCATATCATTATTCTTAAGGACAGGGGGATTTACGCACAAGGAAACCCTCATAAGGTAATTACCGAACAAATGCTGATGGATGTCTATAAAGTTAAGGCTAGAATAATCGAAGATCCTTTAAGCGGCCATTCAGTGTGTATACCTTACCAGTCTGTTGGACATACCATTTAATTTCCTTAGGTAACGATTTTTTAACTAAAAAAATATAAGGTTGAAAAGGCTGATTCAACTTAAGAATCAGCTCCTTATATTTGTTTTCACCTCTAATACTTATTTTAAGAAGAGTTATAAACTTCTCCTATGTTATCGATTGCTCTGCAAAGCTATAACTTCATGCTTTCAATAAATAGTTACCATTCTCTCCATTCTTCAGTTATGTCATCATCAGACTCAAAGCCAGCTATTCTTGCAGCTTCAGTAATAAACTCATATAGTTCTTCTCTCTCCATTGTCTCAATAAAGTAATTATAATGTTCATTTAGTTCATTTAAACTAATAACTACCTTTTTAACACATTCTACTACTTCATCCTTAGTCGAATTACCTCTAAGCTCTTTTAGGCTATGAATGTATGAATCAAGAATCTCATTAGTTGCATTTATATTCTCATTAGTAAATAGGTCTTCATCTTCATCCATTCTTTGTTTCCATTCTAACGTTGGTTTGTTTTTACTTAACTCATCAAAAGTCATAATATCCTCCAAATTTTTCACTTCTTGTTATTCATAAACTATAATTGATCATAAAATTCAACTCTGATAGTGCTGAAATTGCTGAGTTTTTTGACCCACCGGTAAAGATTGTAAAACAATTTTCTCTTTTCCAAAAAGAGATTTTAATTTATCACAAAAAAGGATTGAGCATTTATGCTACAAAATTTTAAATTAAATTTTAAAACTATATTGAACTGATTACAGAATTCCATGCAATTGAAGTAGGATCAATTATTTTAAAATGTTCAACATCTGGTAGAACAACTAAACTAACATTCCCCTCTTGTTCTTTAAGCTTGTTATAATAATCTTTGCTCTGCTGTACAGGAACATGACAATCTAATTCTCCATGAATTAAAATTTGTTCAACCTTTTTTGGTAGCAACTCCATAGGAGATGCATTCTCGTAACGTTCAGCAACCATCTGTGGAGTTCCACCAATAAAAGAGTCTACAGGACTTTTTATTCCCTTTTCTTCGTGAATTTTCCGCATCTTTTTTAGATCAGTTACTCCAGCCAAACTTATTACTTTCTTAATTGGAATATCTAACTCAATAAAATGACTTTCTGACTGGACTGTTTCATTTCTAGCAGCAAGCCAAAGTGCTAAATGTCCACCTGCTGAATGACCAACAATAACTACGTTTGAAAGGTCTAGTAGATAGCTTTCCTTTAAGTTAGAAAGATGATTGATAGCAGCAATAACATCATTAAATGTTCCGGTCCACCCTCCTCCAGCTTCGCCAACTCTACGATACTCAATATTCCAAGTAGCATATCCCCTACGAGTCAAATCATCAGCAATTGGGTGATTTTCTTCTAGGTTATATTTCGATTGCCAAAAACCACCATGGATTAAAACAACTACTGGACAAGGTATTGAACTCTTAGGCTTTCGTAATTCACCGAATTGGGAAGGATGTTCACCATAAGATATACAAAGTTTACTATACAAGGTAATTCCTCCAAATAACAAATATTATAAAACTAATTACAAAAAATGGCTACATTTCCTTTATAGAAATGTAGCTATTTTTTTAGGAATACCTTTAGTGGTTGTAGTTCGAAAATAAGCGTTAATCCGCTTTTGAAATTAACAAGATTTATGCAATATTAATTAATATTTGTTCTTTGCACTATTAAAAAACAATTTTATGACGAAACACTTTTCATTCTTTGATGCATAACGAGATTTAGATAACAAAAAATACTGGCGTTAATTATCTGTATAAACGGAAATACTTCCCCTATACTACTAAGCACACTATAGAAGAATGATAGTAAATAGTAACAACTCATAAAAATCGATAAATATTATAACCTTTTCATAATTATAATCCTTTCAATTTTAAACCTATTATGTTTATTCGTTTAAGTACATTCATTCACAATCTACTAAAATACTCTATGAAATAGATATAAGAAATCACCAATAAAACAATCATTTTCTTGCCTTAATAACAATAATAGATGGTCTTCTTTTCTCATCTTCTAATTTCGGCATTTTTTCTAAGCCAATTGGTATAGCTTGTGGTTCTATAATTTTTTCTAACACAAGTCCGCTATTGATAAGCGTATTAATTAAAGTCGAAATAGTTCTATGGTATTTAACTACACCTTCAATATACCAATGTTCCTCTCTCTTTCCTTCTTCTTGATAATTATCTAATCCCCAATGTAATCTATTCCCGCCCCCATCTATAATCCAATTATTCATTTCTTTTCGAGCTGTAACAATAGGATGTTCTGTTGAGAAAATAAACTCACCGTTTGTATTTAATAAGCTCACAATTTTTTCAATTAGTCTAGTGTAATCTTCTATATAATGAGCCATTAGAGAGCTTATGATAATATCAAATTTCTGATTTTTAACTTCTAAGTCTTCTATTGGTGTACAAATGTAATCTATTTTGTCGTGATTGTTTTCTTTTTTAGCAAGCTCAATCATATTCTTGGAAATGTCTACTGCCGTAACCTTTAACGCACCATTATCTACACAGTACTTCGAAAACTGCCCATTACCACATCCTAAGTCCAATACAGTCTTCCCATTAAGTCTTGAAATAGTTGATTTAATTGCTGGCTGTTCAACAAAATCGTTATAGGTTACACCTGTTTTTCGCATAGAGATATAACTGTTGAAGAAAATATCATTATCATAAATATTTTGTTTCATTCGAATCTCCCCCGACTATTTAAAATAATTGTTGCTCTTCTTCAGCTAAGTAAAAAAAACTAAGTGTTTTCCTGTAACAACGAACGTAACTTTTCTGCATAGAAAGGACGTTCATCTGGTTCGGTAAAATAACCTTTTGTTAGGTAAAGGTTATCATTTTCATACCTAGGATAAAGGTGAAGATGATAATGCCACACATCCTAATTATCAGCAGGTTCATTATGTTGTCGAGTTGATATTCCATCACGTCCATATGTATTTTCCATCGCAAACGCTATCAATCGAGCAGCACGATGAACTTTAGCAGCCATTTCTTTGGAAGCTCAAATATATTTTCAAAATGTTCATTTGGAACAACGAGTACATGCCCTTTGTTATTTGGCCATCATTTACTTGCGATAAAAGCAGTTACATGTTTATTCTGATAAATAATGTCCCTTTGCTTTGATCCTTTATTAGGTGTCTCTCATTATCTGAAACAACCTGAAAAAATGGACTTTCATATACTTCTGGTTTATAAACATAATTTCATCTATCCAAGACGTTTTTGCAATGTAAATACTCCGAATTATTTTTTCTGCTTTACTAATGAACCTGAAATTGCTGCAAAAATATCCCCAATTAAAGTCAATAGCTCAGCCATTATCGATCCCTCCGTTTAAACCATTTTTTTATTCTTACGGATTATCTAACATGTAAGTTTCAGCTTTCCTGAATTAATGGAAAACCGAAGATTCTTTCAAAAATTACAGAGCTATACCGCTTCTACACCTTTAAAAAGAACTAACTCTATTTACAAATACCAATTTTAAAAACTTAAAGAGATTATTTATGCTTATCTAAAAGATTTTAATTATTAAGAAACGAATCGCAAAATGGTTTACAAAAACCTTGTTCTGACATACGTTCCAGTAATTCTTTTGTAGATATTTTATTCGGAATAATTATTTGGATAACTTAATTCAATAATTCATATTCATAATAGTTAAACTCTTGTTCAACGATAAAGGTTGGAAATTGTTCTTTAAACATTTTATATGCAACAGTTTTCTTATCTGAACATTTTTGCAAATAATTTATTGTTGGTATAAAGGTAAGAAGGAAATCAATTTCGTTTTTAGTTAAATTTTCCACATTTAGCCACCCTGTAACTGTTAGTTTTTCCACA
The DNA here is from genome assembly GCF_052044855.1 of Metabacillus sp. 22489. Taxonomy (NCBI): domain Bacteria; kingdom Bacillati; phylum Bacillota; class Bacilli; order Caryophanales; family Bacillaceae; genus Metabacillus; species Metabacillus sp. 22489. The sequence continues at coordinate 25,936 of NZ_JBQENT010000049.1, read as the reverse complement.
TTGATCCTCCTTACATTTCCCCATAGATTTTTGTGCTATTTAAATCACAGATAAATTAATAAAATTTGTATAACTCTACTCAATGATTAGTTCAAAAAGAAATGTGAAACCTCTATATTGAAGTATTGCTCCCTATTACTTTATTTACAATACTTTACAATCTATTTTTATCCTTAATATATAAACTCATGAATTCTAACTTTTTATTTTTCTAATTTTAATAGTTGAACAATGTATGATTATTTTTGTTTGTGAAAATAAAAATATTTCATGTTGTAATTTCTTTTTACTCAATGGAACAATTTCATCGTATCCCCAATCATCGAGCCCTTTCCTACCACCAAAGACGATTTTATTTGGGTTGTTACCATAAACATTTCGGGTAATCTCATAATCCATTAAAAACTTACGGACATTTATCCATTGTATTTCATATATACCTCCACCCTCTTCATACTGCTCAACTACTATTTTAATTGTGGTTGGGTCTTTCGTTTTCCCATTCTCTTTATTAAGAACCGTAAGCGAAACAACTTTCCCATCATGAAAAGAATTGTGTTTCAAAAAATTTGCTGTCTCTTTATTAAATCTAGGTAATAGTTTTTTTAATGCTTTAGCATAGCCCATTACATCCCAATGGTCATCATCAATAAAATATTTCATTCAAATCATTCTCCCCAAACCAGATGCCTGTCATTAATTGTAACACCCATAATACATCCTAATTTTACCATAAATGTATCTAATGAAATATCATCGTCTTATATACTTCTTCAAATAAACTGAACCGTCAGGACAAAAAAACGCTAACCCTTCTTGGATTAGCACACTGATAGTTGAAATGTATTGCTGTACAAACTATTACTAAATATTGTATTGCTCCTCATCCATCATGTTTGTCGTCTTCTTGCCATACAATACATTCTTTGGATTGATAATTATGATTAAAACCGCTGCTACTACATAAAAAATTGCGTTATACATGATTAAATCGAGTAAGTTTCCGTTTATTAAGCCAATATAAAAATTAAAAAATAGATGGATGAAGATTGGGATGAGTAAGTTCTGATTTAAATTATAAAATGCTGCCATAATAATCGAAGTTGATATGATGGAAATCATAAAGAATAGAACATATTTAATCAAGTCGATACCTATAAACCCTGTAGTAAACCATATCGGTAAATGCCACATTCCCCACCAGAACCCAATGATTACCGAGGCTTTTAATGGCGAATGCTTCTTTTGAAGCTCTGTTTGTGCAAAACCTCTCCACCCTAATTCTTCACCTAGTGGCCCAGACAGGAGAGTTTTAAAAAAGTAATAAAACAGCATTCCCCATGAAGATTTCGTAAAAATAGAGTTTACTTCACTTATATTCCATACGAGAAACAAAATCAGTAAAAATATGAAGGCTTGGAGCATACTTACAGAAATGACAACAGATAATTTAAGTTTAGTCTGAAATTTATTTTTAACGAAATGTATAAAGCTTTGGCCAGGATAGATTTTTTTAAATAGTATTGCAAAAGCAAAGGTTGAAGACCATGCTGATATACAAAGTACAAGATCAAAAACCCATGTAGGAAAGCCCAATAGCTTTATGGCTCCTACAAGGCAAAAAAGCGGTAAAAAAATGAGATTAGTTAGAAAAATAAAACTTGCTACTGGTTTTTTAAGCTTCTTATTGCTATTCATACAGTTCCCTCTCTTCAAACTAAGTATTTCGTCAATTATATATTTACGAATACCTTCAGCATAAAGCTAGGAGTTACACACAGGTCAATACATATCTGCATTATTTTTCTCGGTTGAATAAGCAATAAGAAACTACCAGTATACTAGATTATGTATGTATTAATTGCGTTCCTTTATCCAGTTAAAGATGATGCAACCACGCTAATTAAATGTTCACCTTATAGGTACATACATTTCTAAAAAAACACGTTCAAGTCCCTCTTCATAAGTAGTAAGCAATAGATTTATATAAACAAGACCCAAAAGTTCATACCCTTTTTCTTTTGCTACTTTTCTTATACTAGCTTCCACAATATGATCAGTATTTTTTCCACCCGTTGACCATCTCCCATCCTCAACAATTGTATAAAGACATCTTGGATGCGACAGAATTTCACCTTCAATTGCTTTATCAAAATCCTCTACTTTTCTTACAATGATAAATTTATCTTCAAGCATCCCTTCATCATTGAAACGTATGACTCTTCTTAAAGATGTGAGAATCACTGCTTTTTTTAACCTGTCTGTGCTTTCTTTTAAAGTGTCATATTCGTCATATGAAGTATAATGCTCCATTTCTCCTTTTATTTCTATAGGCTTCATTTCTTTTACTACGTATACACCTAGATATTTTTTAATTTTTTCGCAATCTTCTTTTACGATTTGAATCTTTTTTAACAGTAGTTTGTTATATTCTATTTTCTCTAAGACCTCTTGTTCTTTCTCCTCTAATAATGATTGTATTCCCTCTATACTCTTACTTTTTCTTAATTCTTGAATTTTTTTTATTTCAATATCAATTTCTCTATAAAAATTTACAGTTGTTATATCATAAATATCTAAATGATTATATTTTCTATACCCATTCTCACTATTTTGCTTAGGATTTAATAATTCCTTTTTCTCATAAAATTTTAAAGTATCTCTAGATACACCTAAAAATTTCGCCACTTGTCCAATTGTGTACATTATACTCTCCTTTATCTTTAATACATATTCTTTATGAAATTTTCAGTACTTCAAAAGATAAAATTAGTTTTATAATTACGTATTTAGAAAGAGGTTTATCAAATATGTCATTGCTGCATCAGTGGAATTGCCTTTCCCTTGCTCTAGCTCCATTTGAAATCACAATAATATCAAAAACGTGCATTCCCTAATTCAATTAATATAATCAGAGGTTACCTTTATACATAACCTAAATCTCTAGATGATCCTAAGTCAATAATAAAATGCACTTTTTGAAAAAGAATTAAAGAAGAGAGTCGGTAAAGCAACTGGAAAGGCTATGGGTATATTATAAAAGTTTAAATCCCCCTTAAAGAGAGGAGGCCTTTATTATTCTATAATTTTATTTAAACATCTTTGCAAAAGTATTTTTACCAACAACTCCGTCTTGTGTTAATTTATTATTCTTTTGGAATGCGATAACTGCAAAATATGTTCCATTACCAAAAATACCATCAAAGCCTTTAGGATCATATCCTAAACAGTAAAGCATACCTTGAATAACTCTTGTGATATTGCCCTTTGCACCACTAAAAACTGTAAGAATAGCATCCTTTGTCCTAGGACCCCAAATACCATCGACAATTAATCCAGCATTGAACTGTCTGTTTAGTTCAGTTTGTAAAGCCATTAGAGCAATCTTTTTTGTCTTTGGTCCAAATATCCCATCAAGAGCTATTTGATATTTATATTCATTTTTTAACCATTCTTGAAACTTCTTAATGTAACTGTTACCAGAAGAAGCAGGCTTAGATTCTGATGGCTTCGTAACAACCTCAGTTTTCACTTCAGCCTTAGGCGCTTGTACAGTAGTCACTCCTTCTGTTTCCTTACCAGTTAAAGATTCGGCAATTGCCTTACAAATCTCATTAAATTTATTATGATAAATTTCTACATCTGCTTTACTGTCTACAAAACATACTTCAATAATTATGGCTGTTTTCTTAGTATTGTTTAAAAAACCAAGATCTGATCGTTTTTTTGCACCACGGTTTCTTAAACCACTTGCTCTTGCAATGGCATCTGATACTTTTTCAGCAATAACCCGTCCACTTTCAGAAACATAAAGGACCTCTACACCTCGCGGATCATCTGTTTTACTTGCAGCGTTAAGATGGACTGAAACATCTAAATCACGCTCTAGAGAGTTGTGCAAAGCCACTATTCGGTTGATATTATCCCTTTGAGTTTTCGATGTATTATCGTGGTATTCAATTACTTCAACCTGTAGTTCTTTTAAATACTTTACTACTTGCGAGACTACCCTACGCGCTTCATTTACTTCATCAATAAAATTATTAGCTCCCCTTACATGCAATCCGTGACCACTTGAAATAACAATTTTCATAGTTTCATCACTCCTTTTGATATTGTATTTGTAAATCGTTCTCTTTGATAGACCTTGTGTACTTAGTGTTTTTTATCAATTTACTGCACCTCACACCTCCCAGGACATAGAAAAAGAGCCATCGTTTGATGACTCTTATCTTAGATTCATTTTATATTTTAGAAATTTTGTATACTCTTTGGTAATTAGCAAAACATCAATGGGTCCACCACATTCTGCAAAAACATCCTGTAACTTTTGAAAATTCACAGCAGTTGAAACTATAAATTCTGACATTTCAGCTGCATCCAATACTGTCATTAGCTCAAAATCAAAAATCCCTTGGTCTATTAAACCTTTGATTGCAGAGACTAATATTCGTTCTCCAATCCAATAAGACCCAAAATACACTTCATTCCTATCGAGAACATTTATTCTTTCAATCAAACGCCTATTTACAAGAAATACAAATGGTTCATCTTCAGAATATCCTACCAGGTAAAACTCAGTTTCACGAAATGGATATTTATTCAATAAGTATTTTTTTAACTTATCTGCTACTTCTTGTATATCATCCTTATCATTAATACACTCAAGCTCAAAGTCACTTAATAACTTAGTTGTAGATATCTTTCCCTCGTGATTCGTACCGTGAAAGCAAATTCCGTACTTACCATTTGCTAATATAAAAATTTTATCTTGATTATCTGTCATAATGTATTTTTCTGATAAACCATTAGCGTAATTTAAATTTCTTGTTAACCTACTGTCTGCAGCTATTGCTATTCCATCTGGTACATATGTTATAGCTAAAAATGTCATAAAATCCCTCCCTTATTTTAAGATTTATTCTGCATATAAAGAGGAAATTCATTTAAATCGTGCTTACTGCGATATTTTACCAAAAATTACAATATTTAGGCTCAATGTAAAACTAATATTAATCTATTATAATAAAGTTTCTCCAATTCTTTATTTAATCGTTCATTATCAATCTCTTTAGAACATTTATTAAGTACTTTTCCAAGTCTTTTCTTTGTATTCTTTTTACAACAACCCCTCATTATTTGAATTACTACAAATGCTCAAGAAATGACCGAAGTATAAATTACATTTTTTTACAAACATTATTCTTAGGAGGTGCAACATGAATAAAATTTTTAGACCAGTTATGATGTTTGTTTTAACTTGCTTTCTTTCAACACCACTAATTCATGCAGAAGAATATCATCGGGAAGGCTATAGTAGTGACTTATACCAAGTAACTAATGAAGTTACACAAGAACAACATTTCAAACATTTTATATTAGATTTACTTACCACTGAAATAATGAAAGCAGCAATTAATCATTACCAAGATGAAACAATAACAGGTATAGCATATGATTGGGAAAGCAATTATAATGTTGTTGAAATTGATGAACCGCCAATAAGTGGTGATAAAAGGTTTGAGTACCCATTTAAAGTTACAGTTACTGTTCATTTAAATAATGGGGATTTAAAAAATCCAAAAATGTACGGTCCGGACAAATTAACTTTTGGTATTGTTCCTGGTCTTCTTAATAATAAAAATAAGGATCAACCCTACACCTATATAAAATTAATCAAATATGAACATATAGATTCACCTAAAAATTCTTAGACCTCCATTTTTAGAGGTTCTTTTTTATACCCTCAATAGCTGATTAAATTCTATATTCCGATCATTTTAACTAAAAGGTACAAGGAGTTTTTTACTCACCTATGAAGATTACTTCCACTATGATCCTTGTGTAGGTAAAAAAATAACTGCTACTTAAATCCAAATTCAGAAGCTATAGAATTAGTACTTCTTAGTAAAGGGCATGTTTAACTTTAAAGATATCAAAGTGAATTATATGATTACATGTTATAAGGTTGGAGAAAAGAAATAATATCTGCATTAGCTGAATACGGAAGAGCTAGTCGTATCGTATCATGTTTACGGAATAACAATTAACAATAAATGCGCTGACACACGAATGCTAGATGAGAATGGATGGAAGTACATACGAGCTAACAGTAATACAATTCTAGAAGGGAAGTCTAGATATTGTATAAATTGTGGAAACAATACAACATAAATCGTGGTGAGAACTTTGGAAACGTTTCATAATTCGTTGTGATAAATAGGATCTCGTTGGCTAACAATTTGCATTTTCACAACAACAAATTAGCTTTAAGTGATGAATATTAGCATGATTTAGATACAGTTTTCTATCGTGAAGATAGTAATTTCTTACCTAAGTCTACTCTTTTTAATGCGTTTAATAGAATAAGACACACATGTTGTTTTGTTATTTGAGTCATGAGCAAGTATTAAATTTATTCAAGAAAGATTAAGACATAAAAATATAACTGTCAATATCCGGTATCTATTCTCATATCTCTGCAAAGTTAGAGAAGAAATCGGTGGACAGCTATGAAGATTATATAAAAACGATTATGAGCTGATTTTTCATACAAAAAAGGTGGTCAAAATGTGGACAACTCTATTGTGTCTATTATCTTCTCACATTTGACCACCTATTTTATTTTCTTAAAACCTTGTTAAATCAACGTTTTTTCGATTAATACATTGACATGTATTGCTCTCTTTCCCATGGGTGTACTTGCGTTCTAAACATATCCCATTCAATCTCTTTTGCTTCAATGAAGTGTTCAAATAAATGCTCACCTAGAGCATGCTTCATAGTGCTGTCGATTTTTAATAAATCTAATGCTTGAGCTAGAGTTGCTGGTAAGTCAACAATTCCATTTTCAATGCGTTCTTCTTTTGTCATTACATAGATGTTACGGTCGATTGGCTTAGGTGCTTCAAGCTTGTTCTTAATTCCGTCTAAACCTGCAGCTAGTAACACACTCATTGCAAGATATGGGTTAGCAGCTGGGTCAACGCTACGTACTTCAACACGTGTACTTAATCCACGAGAAGCTGGGATACGGATTAATGGGCTTCTGTTTTGTGCAGACCAAGCAACATAACATGGTGCCTCATATCCAGGTACTAATCTCTTATATGAGTTAACAGTTGGATTAGTTACAGCTGTGAAAGCTGGAGCGTGCTTAATAATCCCTGCAATAAATTGGCGAGCTGTTTCGCTTAATTGAAGGTCAGCGCTAGTATCTAAAAATGCATTTTCACCATTTCTAAATAATGATAGGTTACAGTGCATACCTGAACCGTTAACACCGAATAATGGTTTTGGCATGAACGTTGCGTGTAGACCATGTTTTCTTGCAATAGTTTTAACAACTAATTTAAATGTTTGGATATCATCACATGCTTTAATTGCACTAGCATATTTGAAGTCAATTTCATGTTGTCCTGGAGCAACCTCGTGGTGAGATGCTTCAATTTCGAATCCCATTTCTTCTAATTCAAGAACGATATCACGACGGCAGTTTTCCCCTAAATCTGTTGGTGCTAAGTCAAAATATCCACCGTTATCGTTTAATTCTAAAGTAGGTTCGCCTTTTTCGTCTAATTTAAATAAGAAGAATTCTGGCTCTGGTCCTAAGTTAAAGTCAGTAAATCCTAGTTCTTCCATTTCAGCTAGCATACGGCGTAAGTTATTACGTGGATCACCAGCAAATGGAGTACCATCTGGATTATAAATATCACAAATGAAACGAGCTACTTTACCTTTTTCAGCAGTCCAAGGGAAAATAACAAATGTGTCTAAATCAGGGTATAAGTACATATCAGATTCTTCAATACGCACAAATCCTTCAATAGATGATCCGTCAAACATCATTTTGTTATCCAATGCTTTATCTAATTGGCTAACTGGAATTTCAACGTTTTTAATTGTTCCAAGAACATCCGTAAATTGTAGACGAATGTATTTTACATTGTTTTCTTTTACTAAGCTGATGATATCTTCTCTTGAATATTTAGACATCGAAAATCCTCTCCCACTCTAATATTTTTATAGTAAATGGTAATTACTCATAAATTAATTGAAGAACCTAGACATGTCTCCGTGTCTTAATGTGGGACGATTAAACCTTCCAGCCTGCATGAGTTCCGATTTTAGTAGTTTCCGGAGCTCCGCATCACTAAGACTTGGTTTGTCGACTGTTGTCGGCTGTTCATTATCAACTTCTGTTTTTGTCATTTCTTTTTGTGAGAATATTTGTTTAATTCCTGCTAAATTAACACCCTGTTCAATTAAATTACGAATCTCCAATAATTTATCAACATCATTAAAAGAAAAAAGTCTTCTATTTGTGTCAGTTCTTGCAGGGAATATTAATTCATTCTCTTCATAATAGCGAATTTGTCTTGCAGATAATTCTGTTAGTTGCATTACAATTCCAATTGGAAATAGGGGCATTGAGCGTCTTATATTATCACTCATGTTATTCGCTCCTCTTCTGTTCTAATTTGATTATATCTCATGTTATATTATGTGTCAACTTTATGTTAGATATTATAACATAAAGTTTTTTTCGGTACTTTTCTTATATTTCTTTAATTAATCCTTGCTCAATAAGAGAATCTAATGCTGTACAGATTGCTATTTTCACATGCGAATATGTGAGGCCGCCTTGGACATAGGCTACATATGGCTCACGTAATGGTCCATCTGCAGATAATTCAATACTAGCTCCTTGCACAAATGTACCTGCCGCCATAATGACATCATCTCCATAGCCAGGCATATAATTGGGGTATGGAGTAACGTATGAATTAATTGGTGAAGCATATTGAATTGCTTGACAAAATGCCACCATTTTATCTGGATCATCAAATTGTACTGATTGGATTAAATCCGTTCTCATACTATTCCATGATGGGTTTGTTTTCATACCAAATTCCTCTAACAATGCCGCAGTAAACACTGCACCTTTAAGTGCTTGTCCAACAACATGCGGTGCTAAAAAATACCCTTGGTACATATCCTGTAGGCTGTATAGTGAAGCACCTGCTTCAGCTCCAATACCTGGTGAGGTCATTCGGTAAGAACAAGCCTCCACAAGAGATTGCTTCCCTACAATATAGCCACCAGTTTTTGCGAGTCCGCCACCTGGATTTTTTATTAATGAGCCTGCCATTAAATCTGCGCCAACATGGCATGGTTCTTTCGTTTCTACAAATTCACCATAGCAATTATCGACAAAAATAACAACATCTTCTTTTATTGATTTAACAAATTCGATCATTTCTTGTATTTCAGCTATTGTAAAAGAAGGTCGTGTAGCATATCCTTTTGAACGCTGGATCCCAATCATCTTAGTTTTCGGTGAAATAGCCTTCGCAACGGCATCAAAGTCAACCTTGCCATTATTTTTTAATTCAACCGTTTGATAATCTATTTGAAATTCCTTTAACGAGCCGATTCCACTTCCCCTTATTCCAACGATTTCCTCCAACGTGTCATAAGGCTTTCCAGTTATGTAAATGAGCTCATCACCTGGTCTTAACACACCAAATAAGGCAATCGAAATGGCGTGAGTCCCTGATATAATTTGCGGTCTTACTAATCCGGCTTCTCCGCCGAAAACATCTGCATATATTGCTTCTAACGTATCTCGACCAGTATCATCATATCCATACCCTGTAGTCGGGATAAAATGTGAATCACTTACTCGATGAGCCTGAAAACTTTTTAGGACACGGAATTGATTTTCCTCACTTCGTCGGTCAATTCCTTCAAATAGTTCCCCAAGCTTCTTTTCGACATTTTGTACAATCGGGGCAAGTTTAGCCCCATTTTTTAAATAATTAAACATTAACCTTACCCTCTCTGTGAATATTCCTCTAGTTGTGAAGTTATTGCATGAGATTGTAGGGCATAGCCATCAATCTCATATGTTTCATCATCTTCATTAAACTGTAGTTTTTCTATTAGTGTTTCTGATTTTAATCTTGAAATAAAACTACCTTCCCGTGCAGGAACTTTAATACTATAAGGCTCCATCGCTTCCTTCATTACTTTTTCGACATGCTCTAATAACAAGTGTAAATCGTCATTAGAAAACGCACTTATTTCGATATAGTCCTCGTTAGGCGAAGGGACAAATGCCCCTGGTGTTCTATCTCTTTTATTGTAAACAGTAACAATCGGTATTTCCTTCACATCAAGTTGTTTTAAAAGATCATACACTGTTTTTTCGTGATTTTCATAATCTTCATTTGAACTGTCAACGATATGGAGGATTAAATTTGCCTCTTTCACTTCTTCAAGCGTAGATCTAAAGGCAGCAACTAATGTAGTAGGTAAATCTTGGATAAAACCTACTGTATCAGTTAAAAGTGCTTGATAGTTAGATGGCAGCAGGACTTTTCGAGTCATCGGATCTAATGTTGCAAACAATAAATCTTCTTCAAAACTGCCCGCAGTAGTTAATCGATTAAAAATTGTTGATTTTCCTGCATTCGTATAACCGACAAGCGCAATTTGAAATGCTTGATTTTTCTTTCTTCTTTCTCTATATCGATTGCGATGACGAACTACTGTAGAAAGCTGTTGCTTGATTTCATGAATACGGTTACGAATATGACGTCTATCTGTTTCAAGTTGTGTCTCACCTGGACCCCTAGTTCCGATTCCACCGCCTTGTCGCGATAAGGCGATCCCTTGTCCTGTTAACCGTGGTAGCAAATATTGGAGTTGCGCTAATTCAACTTGCAACTTTCCTTCCTTTGACTTAGCTCGCCCAGCAAATATATCTAAAATTAATTGAGTACGATCAATTATTTTAACATCAAGAGCAGATGAAATGTTTCGCAGCTGACTTGGAGATAATTCATCATTAAAAATAACGACATCAGGATTTATCTCTTCAACTAAAGATAATAGCTCATTAACCTTTCCCTTACCTATGTATGTAGCTGGATGTGGTCGTTCCCTTTTTTGCATGAGGCTAACGACTACTTCACCATTTGCCGTTTTAGTTAATGAAGCCAATTCCTCCATTGAATATTGAAAATGTTGGTCGCTCATTGTTTGTAACTGGCATCCAACTAAAATAACCTTTTCCTTTAAAACATTAATTGTATTTTCCAAACATCAACCATTCCCTTACGCTATTTTAGCAATCTTATCATATCAAAGATTTGGATAATACACTAATTATATCTTTATTATATAAATAAAGTGTACTGATTATTTTAACAATTGCAATTTGAATATTCCATCTAAATAAAATTACCGTTAAAAAAGCATTGACCTTTTTATAGAGGAGGATTAAAATCATCTCGAATAGGATGAAGTTATTTTTTTAAATGTGGAGGATAAATTGAATGACCTGGGACGTTTTAAGTATTATCGGAACAATTGCGTTTGCAATAAGTGGTGCAATTGTTGCTATGGAAGAGGAATATGATATTTTAGGCGTATATATTTTAGGAATCGTGACCGCATTTGGAGGTGGAGCGATTCGAAATTTATTAATTGGGGTTCCTGTAACTGCTTTATGGGAGCAAGGCTTTCTCTTTCAAATAGCCCTTTTTGCTATGACTATTGTCTTTCTATTTCCTAATAAATTATTAAAGCATTGGGCAAAATGGGGAAATTTCACCGATGCAATTGGTTTAGCTGCCTTTGCAATTCAAGGGGCACTTTATGCAGTAGAGATGAATCACCCGACAAGTGCAGTAGTTGTTGCTGCAGTCCTAACTGGAAGTGGTGGAGGAATCATTCGCGATTTGCTGGCAGGTCGGAAACCATTAGTTCTCAGAGATGAAATTTATGCATTTTGGGCAATTTTTGTAGGACTTATAATCGGATTTGAACTCGTAAAACAATCGTATGAATTATACCTACTATTTATTTGTATCGTTATTCTAAGAGTGCTCTCATATACATTTAAATGGAAGTTACCAATAAGAAGTATACATCCTTCGAAAAATCAATCTGCTTTATAATTAAGCTATTGCTTAAAGTCCCTAGGTTTCAATAACCTTATTAAAATATGAAAAAGAGGAAACACGATCATATTGTGTTTCCTCTTTTTATTAACTAATTTTTTGTAAAGGAAATACAATTTTTGACTGTTTAATTTTGCTTTTTATATAGGTTTGTGTTGTATCAAATTCTTCTGCTACATATTTTGTTGCCCCATAATATGTTCTGGCGTTTTCCATTTCTTTATGAACAATATATTCATATATAGCCGCTTCAATATCATAGAAAAATGGTAAAAGGGCTCTATTTCTTAAAAGAATTTGATAAATCCGTTCTATAAAATAAGAGTTTTTATTAAATCTATCTGATAATTGGTCAAGGACAAAATGATTAAGAGCTATATTCCGTTCAACGAGTAATTTAATTTCTTCTAAAAGTAATTTGATATCATTCATGATAATCACTCCTTCTTATATCTTGTATTTTATCAATAGTCGCGTCTTTTTGAAAGCGTTATCACCATTGATTTCAATAGCATTTTTCGAATGATATTGAAATTTTAATGCCTTTTATATATATCTTCACTATAATTGAATATTTTGCTTCATATACGATTGAGGATAGCAATTGGGTGCACAATGCAAATTTGCATGAATATGATAAGGTGAACGATTCTTACTTAAAAGGAGTGATGAATTCGTGAGATGGAAAAATTATGGACTCTGGGTGTCTATTGCATCTGTTCTATATATGGTGTTAAAGGATCTCGGGTATCAAATTGACCTAACAAGATGGGAAACTTATGTGACGGCCATTCTTGGTATTCTCGTTTCACTAGGGGTCATCTCAAATCCTGAAAACGGGAAAGGCTATTTTACTCTAAAATCTGCAAAATCTGCTACAAATACTCCTCCTGAAGAAGATCCGGAAATAAGTTCCGTAACTTCAAGAACACAAGCTGGAACGGGAGAATATATTGAAACAGATTCCGTAGATTATAATGCGAATCTTAATGGTGATCAAGAAGATTTTCATGATAGAAAATATATTCCATATGAAAAGTAATGACCATATTTATCTATAAACAAATAATAGGTAAGGGGGATTTCATAAAACTTACATCCCCCTTACCTATTATTTTATTTTTTCTATTTTAATAATCCCTTCTACATGATTCTCAGATTCAACATATGCTTTAATTCTATCATTTACTTGAATTGAATCATCAATAGGAACTTTAACATTTTCCTTATTAAAGACGATTTTCGTTTTACCATCTATAGATTCACCATAATAATCATTCCCTTTAATATCTGTTATGACATAAGTAAATGTTTTATATGGTGATGTAACTTCTTCCTCTGTATTAGTTGGATTTGAAACTGGCTCTTTGACTGGTTTAGACGAATAGAAATAAAGGATGGCTAACAATACGACTAAAACGAATAGTATATACACTTTTGCTTTCATCATAACCTCCAAAAATTTGAATCTGCTATATCATGTATGATGAAAGGATATAAATAAGAACATCTAATTTAATAGAATTCTTCTTTTTCTAAACGTTCTCGCAAACTTGGTTTGGTTGAGTTCGCTTACTTTTTATATTTTATCATTATTAACCTTCTCTTCGGAAAAAACTAAGTCTTGACCCTTTATTGTTAAAAGGTCGTCACGATTATATTTATCCGTAAGTAATAAACGCATTGCTTGTGATCGAATTGATTTTTCGATGATGTTCCGAACATATCTACCATTACTAAATTTAGTAGGATGTACCGTGGATTTTACCGTCATTAAATGTTCTTTAAGCTTCAGCATTGCCTCATCATTGAGCTGATACTCTCTTTCGGTTACCATACGACGAGATATTTCCATTAAATCATCAACAGAATAATCTGGGAAATTAATCACTAATGGAAACCTTGATAATAATCCAGGATTTAATGATAAAAAATTATCCATTTCTTTAGGATATCCTGCTAAAATCAAAACAAAATCATGCTGCTTATCCTCCATATGTTTTACTAATGTATCAATCGCTTCCTTTCCAAAATCCTTTTCACCACCTCTTGCTAGTGAATAGGCTTCATCGATAAACAAAATTCCTCCAAGTGCTTTTTTTATTAAATCCCTTGTTTTTTGAGCAGTGTGACCTATATATTCGCCAACTAAATCTGCTCTTTCAGCTTCGATAAGATGCCCTTTTGAAAGGACATTCATTTGAAAAAATAATTTCCCAACTAAACGGGCTACCGTTGTTTTACCAGTACCGGGATTTCCTTTAAACATCATATGAAGAGCTTGCTTTCCTGCTTTTAAACCTTGTTCTTCACGTTTCTTATTAATATAAATCCATGCATATATTTCTTTTATCATTCTTTTCATTTCAGACATACCAACTAATGAACTCATCTCATTTTCTATCTCTTTTAAAATCGAGTGTTTACTTTCAACTTTTGGAATTTTCAAGTCATAGGAAGATGCACTTATTTTTTCTTCTTTTTTCTCTTTTGTTTGATTATTTAAAATAATATTAATTTGTCCGTTTGTTTTATATGTGACTGCTTGATCTCTTTCCAAAGATGTTCACCTCACAATCTGTAACGATAAAAGCAACTAAAATCATTTCGTGTACCTCATGTCCACAAAATGTGTTACCCTCTATGTTGCTATTCCCACCCTTTTAAGGTAAAAAGAGTTTAACTCAACTGGAATGTATATATCTACTAAGCCATTACACAATTTCCCAAAAGCGCTTCATACTTATTATGCTAAAACAAGTGTAGAAGAAAACAAGTTGTAACGAATTTCCGTGAATCCTGTTGAATTTTGCGCTTTCCCAAGAAATATCCATTCCTTTATATATATTCATTTATTTGAAATTTAAAACTAATTGACTCATTTTTGAAGTATTTTCTTTTTGAGGTAAGTTGGGGTATATATAATGAAGGAGCTGAAAAATTTTATTCAGCTCCCTTTGTTTGTACTATTATTCAAGCTCAAGCTGTATGTTTTTCTGAGGTGCGAATGTTGAAATCGCATGCTTATAGATGAGCTGTTGTTTTCCCTCAGTTTCTAATAATACTGTAAAATTATCAAACCCTTTAATCAGGCCTCTTAATTGAAAACCATTTAATAAAAATACTGTTACGAACGTTCCATCCTTACGTAATTGATTTAAAAATTGATCTTGGATATTTACTGCTTGCTTCATGCTTCGTCCTCCTCTTTTCTCTATACTTTAAATTATTCGATTAAAGTTGAAGCTTTCCTGCTATATATGTAAAAATTTCCTCGAGCTTTTCATCATGGTTTACTGGTGGAGTCATATCAAACCATTGAACATCCATCTTATTACGAAACCATGTTAATTGTCTTTTAGCATATCTTCTTGAGTTTTGCTTTAAATTGTTTATTGCATCTTCATACGATGTTTTCCCATCAAAATAATCATAAATTTCTTTGTATCCAATTGCTTGAATCGCTTGAGTATCGCGAATTCCAGCATCATATAGCCCTTTAACCTCGTCAATCAACCCTTCATCAATCATTAGGTCAACACGTTGGTTAATTCGCTCGTATAATGTTTCTCTATCCATTGTTAAACCGATTAAAGCTACATCATATAACATATCTTGATTTTGATTTCTCAGATATTCTGACATTGTTTTGTTCGTACAATGATAGATTTCAAGGGCACGAATCACTCTTCTACTATTGTTTGGATGGATTTTCTCAGCACTTTCAGGATCGATATCTTTAAGTAACTCATGTAATGCATCTTCACCTTTTATGCTTAATTGTTCTTCTAACATTTTACGATATTTTGGGTCAGAAGGAACATCTGAAAAATTGTAATCGTATAAAACAGATTGAATATAGAGACCTGTACCACCAACTATCATCGGGAATTTATCCCGTTCAGTTATATTATCAATTAAGGGTCGAACTGTTGCTTGGAATTCTGCCACCGAGAAATCTTCATCAGGATTTTTTATGTCGATTAAATGATGCGGTACTCCTTGCATTTCTGTTTCTTGTATTTTCGCTGTCCCTATGTCCATCCCCCGGTAAATCTGCATTGAATCGCCACTTATGATTTCTCCATTCAGTCGATGTGCCAATTCTATGCTCAACTTTGTTTTACCAACTGCTGTCGGTCCAATGATGACAACGAGTTTCTTTTTTTTCAAACATAATCACTCTTTCAAGGTCATTTGATTCTACGATCATCATCTTACCACGAGCAATTCCTGAACACCAGATCATTGTATCCTATTTAATGAAATTGTAAACAGTGATTTCCATATATTTCAAAGAAAAAACTTTAGTTTACATAATATTTTTATCGCAAATATGAGTCCTTATAAATAGGACTCATATTTGTTTATTACGGCTTTTTACCTTATCAACTAATTTAATAAAATTTAATAGCAAATCAAATGGCCAGAATAAGCTTGTTAGGATAATCTCATAACGCTTTAACTCTTTGAGTTTATACACTGAATAAAAAATCCCAATCATCATATAAATCAGTAGTTCAAGCATAAAGATGTTCCTTTCTCTTTTTGGTAGTGTATTCAGTTTTATTAGGTTATGTTCCTAAAAAGCGTTATCTCTAAAACCTCTGTATCAGCTGGTAGGTGTAAAACTCTGTCTTCACTTGAATGTACTGGATTGTATCAATTCATCTATCAATACAAAAAAACAGTCCTTAGCTACATTTAGTAAGAACTGTTTTAACAGACTTTTTTCCTGATGACATTTCAAAAAATTATTTCCGTTCATAAAAGAACAAGCTATGATTATCTGAATACGATCCATTCATATGGAGATAATAATTCTTGTCAAAAACCTTCTACTTTTTAGAAAGCATTTCACAATTTTAATTAATTATTTTTCAATAAATGAGGCATATATGAAAAATTTTGATATAAATAAAGATATTCAAAAAGTCTATTCAAAGTATCAAGATTCACATAATTCATTTGTAGATACATGGCAACAAATGATATTATATTCCGCTAGATGGTGGTTAGGACTTGCTTTGAGCATTTTACCATGGCTGCTATGGTGGAAATTACATAACAAAAGCTATACAGGTGATCTTCTTAGAGCAGGTTTTTTTATGGCGATTATTTCTTTAATTCTTGATTCTATAGGACTGCAATTAGGTTTATGGATTTATCCATATAATATGTTTCCTTTTATTACAGGATATTTCCCATGGGACCTTACATTACTACCTGTATCTATCATGTTCTTCATTGAATATAAACCTAAATGGTCACCTTTATTCAAAGGAATATTGTATGGATTATTTGCTGCTTTTATCGGTGAACCAATTGCAATGGCATTAGATTTATATAAGCCTGTCCATTGGAGTAATTTTTACTCTTTTCCTATATATATTTTGTTATTTCTATTATCAAACAAAATCGCAAAGTTAAAAGGGTGACTAAGGAGTTAAGACATTTATTAATATACTGTTTCCTCCCTTTTAATAGAAATTAAACCTCTAATAATAAAAGAAG
Source organism: Metabacillus sp. 22489 (assembly GCF_052044855.1). Taxonomy (NCBI): domain Bacteria; kingdom Bacillati; phylum Bacillota; class Bacilli; order Caryophanales; family Bacillaceae; genus Metabacillus; species Metabacillus sp. 22489. Next base: position 8,453 of record NZ_JBQENT010000049.1, on the reverse strand, counting down.
GGCAAAACACTGATAAATCATGTGTTTTGCCCTTAAATATTTTACATAACCCGCTTGAACATTTTTTCCATCTCATATGTCGAATAATGAATAATAATCGGTCTACCATGTGGACATGTAAACGGATCAGAGGTTTTCCTTAACGTTTCAAGTAAAGCGAATATTTCATCGTTTCGCAAATGATGATTTGCTTTAATTGATGCTTTGCAGCTCATCATGATTGCCGCTTCTTCACGAAGCTTTTTTATATCGATTTTTCGCTCATCTAATACTTGTTGAATAATTTCTTCAATCGTTGAGGATTCCTCACCCTTTGGAAACCATTGAGGGTGGGAACGCACAATATAACTATTTCTCCCGAATGGCTCTAAAAAAATGCCAACACGTGCTAGGATGTCTAAATGTGCTTCAATAATGACAGCTTCGTCTGTGGAATATTCAAACGTTAATGGAACTAACAATTCTTGAACCTCAGAATGAACTTCTCCAACTTTCTCGCGATAAAATTCATATTTAATCCGTTCTTGTGCAGCATGTTGATCGATAATATATAACCCTGTCTCATTTTGCGCTAAAATATACGTTCCGTGCATTTGACCGATCGGATACAACGGCGGTATTCGTTCTTGTAAAACCTGGCTCGTATTCTCTTCATGCCTTTTTTCATCTAAATTAATATGTTGCTCATCTGAGATTGAATCCTCTTCTAGATTATTGAAACCTACCTCTTGATCTTCCTGTACATATACTTGCTCAACATCTGGTGTATAGACGATTCTTTCTGATTCAGAAGAAAGCGGAACGTTAAACTCATTATGTTCAATAGGCTCTTGTTGTTGAACAATATTTTGTCGCTGTTGGATCGGTTCCTTAAAGCCAGTGCTTTCTTCGCTACTACTAAAATGGTCAAACGTAAACTGTTGTTGTTCATCCAAACTTTTTACCTTTTGAGCCTTTGGAGTTTCAACAGAAGGAATTAATTGCTCATTGCGGAAGACATCACGAATTCCGTTTGTGATTAGCTCATTTAATTCAGCTTCCTTACTGATTCTTACTTCAAGCTTTGATGGATGAACATTTACATCAACAAGGATTGGATCCATTTTAATTTCTAAAAAAACGATTGGATAGCGTCCGATCGGTAGCAACGTATGGTAACCTTCCTGAATCGCTTTAACTAGCGGATAATTCTTGATGAATCTTCCATTTATAATGGTCGAAATATAATTTCTTGATGCTCTTGTAATCTCAGGTAAAGCAACATAACCGTTTACTTCGAAGTCTAATGATTCAATCGTTAATTTCTTCATTTTTTTTGCTATCGCTAATCCATAAATTGCTGCTAAAACTTGACGAACATCACCATTACCTGTTGTATGCAATAATTTTTTCCCATTATGAATCAGTCTAATCGATACTTCCGGATGAGCTAGCGCGATTCGATTCACAATATCTGTAATATTCCCTAGCTCTGTATGGACAGTTTTCATATATTTTAATCTAGCTGGTGTGTTGAAAAATAGATTTCTAACCGTTATATCAGTTCCCTTTCGACTATTCGTTGAAACATGCTTTTCAACCTTACCACCTGTTAAAATAATGTTCGTACCTGGACCATTTCCTGTACTTGTTTTCATATCAAGTAAAGAAACGGAAGCAATACTTGGTAGTGCCTCACCACGGAAGCCTAAAGTTCGGATCCTAAATAAATCATTTTCATCTTTAATTTTACTTGTAGCATGTCGATGAAAAGCATTTAGACAATCATCAGGTTCAATCCCATCACCATTATCGATAATTCGGATTTTCCCTAAGCCCGCTTCTTCAATTTCGATTTCAACAACTGTACTATTGGCATCAATTGCATTCTCCAATAATTCTTTAACAACAGATGCAGGTCTTTCTACAACCTCACCAGCTGCTATTTTATTTGAAAGCTGCTCATCTAAACGAATGATTTTCCCCACTTGTTTCACCACCTTATGACAATACTAAATAACTATTTTACTTTTTTCTGTAACTTATATAGCTCATTCATCGCGTCCAATGGAGTCATTTCTAACAGATTCATCGTTTTTAATATCTCTAAAGCGGCCTTTTCCTTTTTAGAGAAGGCATGGACATTATGTTGTTTCTCTATGTTTACTTGATTCTCATCAAATAACGAAAGCTGTGAATCAAATACAACCTCATTCGCATTATCACTTTTCACTTCAACAGAATTTGGTTCCTTTTTCCCTTCTTCAAGGACTTTTAATATTTCCTTAGCACGTTTAATTAAAGGATTTGGTAAATCAGCTAGCTCAGCTACATGGATACCGTAGCTTTTATCTGCTGCACCTTCTTCAATTTTGTGTAAAAAGACAACCTTTCCGTTTTCTTCAATTGCTTTCACATGAATATTTTTTAAAGAAGCTAGTTGCTCTTCTAAAATTGTTAATTCATGATAATGTGTTGAAAAAAGTGTTTTCGCACCAATATGCTCATGAATATATTCAATTATCGCTTGAGCCAACGCCATGCCATCATAGGTAGAGGTTCCTCTTCCGATTTCATCAAAAAGAATTAAGCTTTGACTTGTTGCATGTGTAATTGCGTTTTTCGCTTCAAGCATCTCAACCATGAATGTACTTTGACCTGAGATTAAATCATCAGCAGCTCCAATTCTTGTAAAGATTTGATCAAATATCGGCAATACTGCCTCAGAAGCTGGTACATAACAGCCAATTTGAGCTAGGATCGCCGTTAATGCTACCTGTCGCATGTACGTACTTTTCCCTGACATATTTGGTCCTGTAATCAACAGCATTTTCCGCTCATCATTGAATACACAATCATTCGGCACATATTCCTGTGCGTCCAGCACTTTCTCGACTACTGGGTGACGACCATCCTTAATGATTAGCTCCCCAGAATGTGAGAATGTTGGCTTTGTATAATGTCTGTTTTCACTAATAGTAGCAAAGCATTGCAATACATCTAATTCACTTAGTCGTTTTGCTAATTTTTGCAATCTAGGAATATAGTCTTTTACTTGTTCTCTTATATCGACAAACAACTGATATTCGAGCTCAACAATTTTTTCTTCTGCCTCTAAAATTAACGTTTCCTTTTCCTTTAATTCAGGGGTGATGAAACGCTCAGCATTTGTTAATGTTTGCTTCCGTTCATATAATCCTTCCTCAAGTAAATGTAAATTCGCTTTTGTCACTTCGATATAATAGCCAAAAACTCGATTATAACCAATTTTTAATGATTTGATTCCTGTTTTTTGACGCTCCTGCTGCTCAAGCTGGGCAATCCATGTTTTCCCGTTACGACTTGCATCTCGGTATTGATCTAATTGATAGTTAAATCCATCTTTAATGATATTTCCTTCTTTTACTGATAAAGGTGGATTTTCAACAATTGCTGCATCAAGAAGCTTTGTAAGATCATCACAAGCATCCAAACGCTCTGATAAAAAATGTTCATTTTGTAATGATTGGCATAATTCGTCGATACTTGGAACTTGTTGGAGAGATTTTTTTAATTGAACTAAATCCCGAGCATTAACATTTCCAAATGCTACTCTTCCGGCTAAACGCTCCAAGTCATAAACCTCTTTTAGTAGATTTCGTAAATCCTCTCGTTCAAAATAATTCGCCAAAAAGGTATCTACCATTGATAATCTTGCTTCAATTTGCTCACGATTAACGAGCGGTTTATCAACCCATTGCTTTAACATTCTGCCGCCCATAGCTGTTTTTGTTTCATCTAATAACCAAAGCAACGAACCTTTTTTTCCTTTTGAACGGATTGTTTCGGTTAGCTCTAAATTCCGCTTTGAATAAAGGTCAATTTTAAGCGAATGATGCAAGTAATACACGTTTACTTTTTGTAGATGGTCGAGACTACGCTTTTGTGTTCTTTCTAAATAGGAAAGTAACCTTCCAAATGTTTGCTGCAGCCTTTCATCTTGTAAATGAATAAAAATATCTTGAAAATTCTTTGGGGTTGTTTGTTCTTCATATGACAGTGTCGCTTGACAACGCTCAACAATCTGTTTTTTCCATTCCTCAGAAAAATCAGCTGAAATAACAACTTCCTTCGTTCCTACAGAATAGATTTCATTTAATAATTCATCAAAGCTTGAGCATAACGCAACAAGATTTTCTCCTGTCGTCAAATCACTTAAGGCCAGTCCAAATTGCTGGTCAAAATATGTTACAGATGAGATATAATTATTCTCTTTATCATGTATCCCTTTTCCATCCATGACAGTACCAGGTGTGATTAATTGAACAACCTCTCTTCTAACAACACCCTTCGCATGCTTCGGATCCTCTGTTTGTTCACAAATTGCGACCTTATAGCCCTTTTCGACTAATTGTTCGATATAATTAGGCGCTGAATGGTAAGGAACTCCACACATTGGAATTCTTTCGTCTCCTCCACCATCACGACTTGTTAACGTTATTTCAAGTTCCTGTGATGCCTTTAATGCATCCTGAAAGAACATTTCATAAAAATCACCTAGACGAAAAAATAAAAAGGCATCTTGATAATCTGCCTTTATCTTTAAATATTGTTGTATCATTGGCGTATAAGTTGCCATTTTTATCCTCCATTATCTCTTAACGTTCTCATAAAAAATCACAATCTATTATAACATAATTCTACAATCTCTTGTTATGAACGAAATTGGCAAAGTTTAAATCGATAGAAAAAAAGAATAATGAATTAAATTTCCTACTTGCTTCTCACGTAACGTTAGGTTTTAAGATAGAACTAAGGAGAAGGGGACCCACTTCAATCCAAATGAAAGGAATTTCTTTTATGAAACATAATTACTCAATTGGTGAGTTTTCAAAGAAAACAAATGTATCAATTCGTACATTGCATTACTATGATGAACTTAATATTTTAAAGCCATCATTTGTATCTGAAAAAGGGAGACGATTTTATTCTGACAACGATCTTATTGAACTTCAAAAAATCATTACGTTAAAGTTTTTAGGCTTTACATTGGAGGAAATAAAAACGTTGCTACGATCAAATAAGTGGAATTTACAAGATTCCTTGTCATATCAAAAAAAGGAAATGATGAAAAAGCAGCAGCAAATTGAAAAGATCATTACCACTCTAGACCGTGCATTACATCTTATTGATCAAAATAAAGAGGTTGATCCAGCTATTTTTACTTCTTTAATAAACAGTATTCAAATGGAGGAAGAGCACAAAGAATGGCTAAAAACGATTTTAGACGAGAACAGGGTGAATCAATTATTTAAAATTAGCGATGAAAAACAAAAAGAAATTGAACGTACCTTTTTTAACCTTTCTGTTAAGCTAAAAAAATTAGTTGGTATGGACCCATCCTGTGATGAAGTACAAGCAGTTGTTGAAGAATATATAAAGCTTGCAGAAGATGTAGCGAATACTTCGATCCACTCATTAATGGAAGAATTACCAGATCAAATAGACGATGATCCTTGGCTGTTCCCTTCACCATTTACAGTTGAGGAAGAAGAATGGATTGCCAAAGCGTTTGAAATCTATTTGAAGAATTCGGGGGTAGAAATTCATGGAGACTAATCATGAAGCTAAGCCTCAAGTAACAGGATTTTGGCAATTAGTAAAAGATGCCGATCCACCAAAATTATTATTTTTCTTTGCCATGGTTTTAAGTTTAGCAGAAACAGGAGCTAGTTTGATTTTACCGCTCCTCACGAAATCACTCGTTGATAATTTATCAAATTCTTCATTTGATATTTCTATTATTATCTTTCTCGTCATCACGTTTCTTATCCAAACCGTCACATCAGGATTTTCCTATTATTATATGACGGCTATCGGGGAATCAATTGTCGCTGCTATCCGAAATAAAGTGTGGGCCCATACTATTACTCTCCCTGTCGCTTTTTATGATCGCCATAAATCAGGGGAAATTATGAGTCGAATTACACAAGATACAAATACAGTAAAAACGCTGATTACACAGCATATGATTACATTTATATCCGGTTTGATTTCCATTATAGCAGCCATTATCCTGCTTTTCTTTATTGATTGGAAAATTACAACGATAATGCTCATAGCAATTCCTATTTCATTTTTCATTATTGCACCTTTAGGGAAAAAAATGTTTTCTATTTCAAAAATGGCACAGGATGAAATGGCTGAGTTTTCCGGCAATTAGGGAGAGTGTTATCGGAAATCCGCTTAGTAAAAGCTTATCATGCCGAGGAAATTGAAATAAAGTCAGGAAACAAAAGAATCGATCACCTCTATCAATTTGGACTAAAGGAAGCGAAAATCCAGGCAATTATTTCACCATTTATGACCTTAATCATGATGTTATTATTGATCCTGCTAATTGGATATGGTGGAGTTCGCGTTGCTTCTGGTACACTGTCAGCAGGTTCCTTAGTCGCGATCATCTTTTATATGTTTCAAATTGTTCTCCCATTTAGTCATATGGCGACGTCCTTTACTGCGTTCCAAAAAGCAATGGGGGCAACAGACAGAATTCAGACTATCCTAAAATTAAAACCTGAGGAAAACAAATCAAAACAGGTTAGCAAACAATCTGCACAACCAATTTTATTTCGCAATGTCCGCTTTAGCTATAATGAGAAAGAGCCAATATTAAAAAACATCTCTCTCATCGTTCCTGCAGGAAAAACAACTGCAATTGTCGGGCCAAGCGGAAGCGGAAAAACGACGTTATTTTCACTATTAGAACAATTTTATCAAGTAACTGGTGGGGAAATATTACTTGGAGACACAAATATTAAGGAATTTGGTTTATCATCATGGAGAAATCATATTGGATACGTATCACAGGAAAGTCCGATTATGTCTGAGTCGATTTTAGAAAATATAACGTACGGAATAAACAAAAACATCCCATTATTTGAGGTCGAGCGAGCAGCGACTCAAGCAAATGCTATGGAATTCATCTCTCGCCTGCCGCAAGGACTTGCTACTGAGGTTGGTGAAAGAGGTGTTAAGCTTTCAGGTGGTCAAAGACAACGAATTGCCATTGCACGTGCATTAATCAGAAATCCCCATATATTACTGCTAGATGAGGCAACATCAAATTTGGATAGCGCCTCAGAAGGATTAGTTCAACAGGCTTTGGACCATTTAATGAAAGGAAGAACAACATTAATTATTGCTCATAGACTATCAACTGTTGTAAATGCTGATCAAATTGTTATCCTTGAGCATGGCGAAATTACTGGTATTGGAAAGCATGAAGAATTATTAACGACACATCCACTTTATCAAAAGCTAGCTGAACAACAATTACAAAGCTCATAAACTTAAATATATAAATAAAGATATAATAAAAGAAAACTAGGAGAGCTCTTCTCTCCTAGTTATTCTTCAACATCGCCAACTAAAAATTCAGGGTTTAAATCTTCAAATTCATCATCTAATTCTTCTTCCCAATCTTCATCTTCATCACAGCCGTCAGGATTGACACGTACGCATACTTTTGTTTCGCCAATAACTTCTGCAAGATGCTCACGTTCAGCTTGAACAATGATTTTATTTCCATTAGGAGAAATAGTTACCTCTAAGCAATTTGGCTGCTGCAATGCTTTACAAATTACTTCATGCTCATCATCAATAAAATTATCATCTTTATATCTTAGCTTGATGACATCTACATAATCTACACGCTCAGTTACAACTTCTGTTTTTGTGTTTTCATTGTAAGAATACCAAACGTTAATATCATAAGTACCTTCTACTTCAACTGTTTTACCTTTTTTTTGAGCATCATACGTATGGTTAATAATCCATCCTCCTAAAATGCTCGCTGGTCTTTGTGACGGTGATATCGTATGCGTACATTGGGTAAATTTTCGGCCCTTCGCTACTACCGCTTTTGTTATTATTTCTCTGTATTCAGACATACTAGCATACCCTCCTCAATGTATCTTCATTTAATCCTATGCTAGGCTAGTAACATTTGTGCTCAAGAATTAACTGAAAATATTACACGTTTAACCAATAAAAAGAGTATTTTTTTAGCTTAAAATATAATCATTATTGGTTATCAACAGGACTGTTATTGCCAGTTTAGTTGTTCCTTTTCTATATCATTTTGTCCTGAGGCTTTTACTACCCATTAAGATCGGGATAAATGAAACCGTATAGTTCATTCTATGCTAGAGTATGAAAATATGTGCCTAAAAAAGAAAAAAGGTGCATGTTCAAAACGATCATGACGTTTATTATTTTTATTTATACAGCTCATCTTTTAAACCTGATTGAAAGGAATAAATTCAATTTGAAAAACAGCATAAAAAAACGAAGAGATTTTTAATATCTCTTCGTTTCAGACTGTAGACAAACTCGATAAAATCGAGTTTGCATACAGTCTTTTTTTATTTAAAATATTTATTAATAGATATTTTAGAGGTGATGGATAATGATGACAAGAAACAATAATACTG
>NZ_JBQENT010000048.1:0-42203 GCF_052044855.1 Metabacillus sp. 22489 | reverse complement strand
ATAAAGTGAAAAAGTCTATAAAGAAAGGCGACTATCCGTCCAAAAAATGAACGGATAGTCGCCTTTTTCGTTTACGATCTTGAAATAAAATTAAAAAACGTAAGTTTTTCAGTGGCCTCCCATAAGGCCGACTACTTTTTTCATTATTATTCTTCCTCTTCTTCATCAAGGAAAGTATTTAACATTTCTTCAATTAAATCCCATTCCTCTTCTGTTTCAATTGGTTCTAGATCTCCATCTTCTCCATCTTTATGTGGATTAAAGCTTGATGCATGAATCTCAATTTCTTCGCTATCATCCTCATCCGCACCAACTGGATAATATAAGACATATGATTTTTTAAATTCTTCTGACTCAAACGTAAACAATACTTCACATAATTGTTCATTTCCATTTTCATCAATTACTGTAATTTGTTTTTCTCCATGTTCCATTAATGGTCACCTCATTATTAGTTTAACCGCTACTTTATTATCAGACGATTTCTAATCATTTTTGCATTTCATTCGAAAGAAAAGTCTAACTTCTTTTATAGCAGGGCTTTAGTTTAAACTATCCAAATAACTTTGTAAAATCATAACTGCCGCCATTTTATCAATGACTTGCTTCCGCTTTTTACGACTAACATCTGCCGAAATTAACATCCTCTCAGCCGCCATTGTAGTAAGTCTTTCATCCCATAAAATAACGGGCAAATCAAACTTTTTTTGTAAAATTTGAGCAAATTGTTGACTAGCTTCTGCTCTTGGTCCAATTGTACCATTCATATTTTTAGGCATTCCAAGAACCACTTTCTCAACGCCGTATTCTTTAACAATTTCAGAAAGCCGCCCCATATTATAGTCTCGGCTTTCTTCATTTATTTTAATCGTTTCAACCCCTTGTGCAGTCCATCCGAGTTCATCGCTAATAGCTACCCCAAGTGTCTTTGATCCTAAGTCCAATCCTAATATCCTCATGACTATCCTTTCAATTCAAAAAATAGGTGTAAATCAAAACGCGAAAATCAATAATAATTTTAACAGCCTCTTCACCTACTCGCCAAATTTGGCGATCATCTATTATTATTTAGCATGCTTTGAATTTAATCCATTTTGATTTTGTAAATAAGATTTAACTAATTCCTCAATTAATTCATCTCTTTCTAGCTTACGAATTAAATTTCTAGCATCACGATGGCGAGGAATATATGCAGGATCACCAGAAAGCAAGTAGCCTACGATTTGATTAATTGGATTATAACCTTTTTCCTGTAAAGCGTCGTAAACGGTATAAAGCACTTCATTTACATTTGTTTCGACCGAATCATCAGAGAAATTAAATTTCATCGTTTTATCAAATGAACTCATCATTTGCACCTCTTTCTTAGATTCAACATAGGAATCTACCTACTTTGTCCAATCTTACCTACATTTTACACTACTTTTTATAATTATAAAACGGATTGAACCCATTCTTCGACATACTTCAGTGCTTCTGCTAATTTTTCTGGATTTTTTGCCCCAGCTTGAGCCATTTCTGGACGACCGCCGCCTTTTCCTCCACATTTTTCTGCGACTTCTTTAATTAATTTCCCTGCATGATAGCCTTTATCAACTAAATCCTTCGTCACCCCAGCAACAAGATTTACTTTCCCATCCTCAGTTGCACCTAATACAACGATCGCTGATTGTAATTTCGATTTTAAATCATCCATCATCCCACGTAAACTATTCATATCTTTTGCATTAACAATTGTTGAAAGAACCGTAACTCCATTAATTGTCGTAGCTTTATCAACAATACTATTCGCTTCAAGATTGCCTAGTTTTGCTGTTAATGATTCCTTCTCACGTTGAAGTTCACGATAATCAGATAATAGACCTTCAATTCTAGTGACGATATCTTTTGGATTTGTTTTTAATAATTGCGCCGCATCTTGTAGCTTTTCTAATTGACCGTTTATTAGTTGGTATGCAGATTTTCCAGTTACAGCTTCAATTCGTCTAGTTCCTGCACCAATCCCTGTTTCAGATACAATTTTAAACAAACCAATTGTTGCTGTATTATCGACATGGCAACCACCACATAATTCAAGGCTGTAATCACCAACTTGGACAACACGGACAATATCTCCATATTTTTCACCAAAGAGTGCCATAGCTCCCATTTCCTTGGCCTCTGTTAATGATTTATAATCAATGTTTACTGCAATGCTCTTCCAAATTTGTTCATTCACGATTTGTTCTATTTGCGTTAATTCATCTTGGCTTACCTGTCCAAAATGAGAGAAATCAAAACGCAGTCTTTCTGACGTTACCAATGATCCAGCTTGATTAACATGATTACCTAAAACATCCTTCAACGCCTGATGTAATAAGTGGGTTGCAGTATGATTTTTTACGATTCCACTTCGATTTTCTTCTGAGACAATCGCGTGTACAACATCATTTTGTTTAAGAGACCCGCTTTCAATAATGACGTTATGCAGATTTTGTCCGTTTGGTGCTTTTTGTACATCCTTTACCTTTAATTCGACTTGCTCATTCCCCATTGTTCCGACATCAGCAATTTGTCCACCACTTTCAGCATAAAATGGAGTTTTGTCAAGAATTAATTGAACCTCGTCACCTTGTTTAGCTTCGGTAATTGTCTCTCCATCCTTAACGATTACTAAAACAGAAGCATTTTCGACAGCTAATTGATTATATCCTACAAATTCACTCTCTACCTTTATTTCACCAAGGACGCCACCTTGAACTTGCATTGAGTCGACTTTTTGAATTGCTGCACGTGCACGTTCCCGCTGCCCTTCCATCTCTTGTTCAAATCCATCGTGGTCGATTTTCATGTCTTCTTCTTCTGCGTATTCCTCAGTTAATTCAACTGGAAAACCATAAGTATCATACAAGCGGAACACATCTTCACCAGGTATTATGTCGCTACCTTTAGCTTTTTGTTCCTTTATTACTTGACTTAAAATTGTCAAACCTTCATTTAATGTTTCATGAAAGCGCTCTTCCTCGTTTTTAATTACTTTTTGAATGAAATCCGTTTTTGCTTTTACTTCTGGGTAAAAGTCAACCATAATCTCAGCAACAACTGGGACAAGTTCATTCATAAACGGACGATTAATATTAATCTTTTTCGCAAAACGTACAGCTCTTCTCAGTAGTCTTCTTAGTACATATCCTCGTCCTTCATTCGACGGAAGGGCGCCATCACTAATTGCAAAGCTAACAGTACGCACATGGTCTGCGATAACTTTAAACGAAACATCCTTTTCTTTATCTTCACCGTATTTTTCATTTGAAATTTGTTCAGTGGCGCGAATAATTGGGATGAATAAATCTGTATCAAAATTTGTTTCAACATTTTGAATGATTGAAACCATACGCTCTAGTCCCATTCCTGTATCGATGTTTTTCTTCGGTAAAGGTGTGTATGTACCATCGGGATTATGATTAAATTGAGAGAAAACTAGGTTCCATACCTCTAAATAACGATCGTTTTCTCCGCCAGGATATAATTCAGGATCTTCTGGATCATTTCCATATTCTTCGCCACGATCATAGAAAATTTCTGTGTTTGGTCCACTAGGTCCTTCACCAATATCCCAAAAATTTCCCTCTAAGCGAATAATTCTTTCTTCTGGTATTCCGATTTTTTTATGCCATAATTCAAATGCTTCCTGATCTTCAGGATGGATTGTTACAGATAACTTATCGGCATCAAATCCAATCCATTTTTCACTTGTTAAAAACTCCCATGCCCATTCAATGGCTTCAACTTTAAAATAGTCTCCAATTGAAAAGTTACCTAGCATTTCAAAAAAAGTATGATGTCTTGCTGTTTTTCCTACATTTTCAATATCATTTGTACGAATGGATTTTTGTGCATTACAAATTCTTGGATTTGCTGGAATAACCCGTCCATCAAAATACTTCTTTAATGTTGCTACACCACTATTAATCCAAAGTAAAGTAGGATCCTCATGTGGGACTAGTGAAGCACTAGGTTCAACTGCATGTCCCTTCTCCTTAAAGAAATCCAAAAACATTTGACGAACTTCTGACGATTGTAATTTTTTCATATATATCCTCCTTAATAAATAATAGGCAATCGTAATAAAAGATTTCTCTAGTTAAACTCGTATGTATATGTAAAATTTGAATACAAGCTTAAATGATTTTCAGAGAATTTCCTAAAAATAATAAACTCCCGCCACTGTGTAAAGAAATCCTCTTTCCACAGGGACGAGAGTAAGCTCGCGGTACCACCCTGATTACAGATTTTAAATAAAATCCATCACCTTTATTAATCCGTAACGAGGATGAAACGACAGTTTTTCTCTGTACTTAGGAGTAGCTTTCTGTTGTCCTTACTTTAGAATTTCTTCCAGCCAAGGAAATTCCTCTCTATAAAAGTGATACAACATACTTGTTCCATCATTGATTTGTCATTATTCTATCGTGAATTATAGACAAGCACATAGTAAATGTCAATGGTTCCTCCTCATTTGAACTAAGTGCACAACCATAACTCTTAAAACAACTACAACAGGAACTGCAACCATCATTCCAAGTACACCCCCAATTTCTCCACCAGCTAATAATGCGAGCATTATTACGATAGGATGCATATGTAAGCTCCTACCTACAATTAACGGACCGAGGATATTTCCTTCAAGAAATTGTAAAGACAAAATGATAATAATCACAACGATGATTGTTTTGGATGACATTGTTGCTGCAATAATTAGTGCTGGAACTGCACCAATTATTGGACCGAAATAAGGAATAATATTCGTTGTTCCAATAACAAGTCCTAAAATCAGTGGATATTTTACATTAAAAAACCATAATGATAAAAATGCAATTGTTCCGATTATAAAACAAACAAGCAATTGTCCTCTAATATAGTCACCTAGGGAATCGTCAATATCCCTTAAAAATTTTATCGCAGGCTTTCGTAACTTACGAGGGGTTAAATACCAAGCTGCTCGTTTTAGTTGCTCGTAATCCTTTAACATATAAAACACTAAAAATGGAATGATTGCGAGAAGTAAAACATAATCAACAAGATTTTTTATTCCATTCATTACCTTTTCAATTGTCAACACTAACCATTCTTCTGTTTGCTGAAGCATTCCATCAATTTTATCATGTATACCATCTGGCCAATTATCCGTTTGTGCATGAATCGAATTTATCCACTCTGTGTAAATTAATGAAATTTCCGGGAAATTCTCAGACAAATCTCTTAGCTGTGTTATGAGGAGAGGAATCCCGCGATAAAATCCATATCCTATTAATCCAAAAAACAAAAAATAGATAATTAAAATAGAAAGTGATCTTGGTACTCCAGTCCGATGCAGTTTTTCAATGATTGGATGAAGCAAATATGTAATAAATCCACTTATGAAGAAAGGGACTAAAATTGCCTTTACCATAAGAAAGAGAGGATTCCATATATAATGTATCTTAAAAAAGATAAAAACCGTTAAAAAACTTAACAAAAGGATAGAAATAGTTAATAACCATTTAATTTGTCGGTCTCGCATCGCTCTCTCCTCCTCCCCCTTATTTTGGGAGGAAGTGAAGTTTTTATTCATAATGGCAGCTATGCATAACAATATATATAACGTAAAGAGCTGACAATTTGTCAGCTCTAATATACTTATCTAATTTTTCTTTTGTTACTTAAAACATTTTCATTACGCGATTACGCATTTTTTTCATTGAACGATTTGATGTCAAATTCGAATTACGAGCAAAATAATAAGCTGCTGCACCTAATCCAACAGACACTAATGAAGTTATCGTACGATTCATGCAAATCTCTCCTTTACATGCTTATTGATCGTTCATCATCAGAAAACAAATCATCCAATGAGCTTAATGTTCCATCCTCTTCAACTTGATGAGTTGAAATTTTACCTTTCGCAATGGAAAGCTCTATAAAACAACTCCAACAATAGTATTGATTTACACCGATTTTTCCAAGGTCTTTGCTTTTACAATTCGGACACGAAAACAACTGGGACACCTCATTTAATCAAAAGTCGATGACGATCGCATCTTTGCTTATCGCAAGTGGTTCACCAGAAGCTTTTACAACTTTTTTTCCTTCTGTGAGGTCAGCAAAAAATCCGTCCGTCAATTCATATGCCTCAATTGTTTCCATTTCTTCAGAAATATATACATCCTCTAATAAACCGAGCTTTTCTCCTTCTTTAGTCAAAACCGATTTAAAATGAAGATGATCATATGGAATATATTCCTCATTTGTTTTAACTGTTTGGAGTGGGAGTAACTTATCACGATCCTCAACCATTACACCATTTTCACCTAGTGCATGTATCGCCTCAATCGGGATAAACCGATCTCGATTGAGTAGTCCTTTCCCTTCCATGATTAGTCCGAATACTTGCCCCTTGGAGGATAAATATAAATCGGTAACATGTCCTAAAAGAAATGCACTTTTGTTACAATAAACCGGCATTCCTTTTAAGTTCGAGAATGTCCGCAAAGTCATCTCCACCTTTCCGAACATTCATAGGTTATGTCCTAGTCGAAAAAGTGATACAGTGTAAGGTTTTCCATTGATTTTTCCACTTGATACTTTTTTAGGCTATTCTTAACAATGGTCTTTAACTTTTTGTCCTTTTTATGTTAATTGTCTTACATATCCAATAAAAGGATCTATTCGGCACTAATATAATTTCATTATTAAATACCAATTTATCCAAAACTTCTTCGCACTACCTAAAAAGAAAATGGAAATATAAGCTATAAATAAATTACACAAACTAAGAAGACAATATATTTGTCTACTGGTGATTCACTAGTAGCAACCATATACCAATTGCAACTCTTAACTCGACGATAACAGTATATTTCAAGGAGGAATCTAGATATGGTAAAAGAAACAGAATTGGAAGTTATAAAAAAGAATATTAAATCAAAAGATGCAGAAAATGCTAAAATTGAAAAAGTTGCTTCTGCTAAAGTAGAAGAAGAAATTGGTGAAGAGCTTGCACCATTGAAAAGTCAGTTACAAACTATACAAAATGCCCTAGATAAATTAAATGTAAATGGACAACAAACTTCTATGACATCAGCGGGACAGAATCAACAACAATCAAATGAACTTTTAAGCCAGATGCAACAATTTAGTACACAAGCACAACAACAACAGCAGAAAACATTTCAACAATTACAACAATCAATCCACCAAGCTGCACAAATGCTAAATAATGTAGAACAATCATTACAATCGGTTAATATGTTAAACCAAATCGCTCAACAAATTAATCAATCTCAACAACAATTGCAAAGCCAGCAACAACAAAATCAAAGTCAATCAGGAAGTTCAAACATGTATCAATAAATGCATTTTATAAAATGTGTAGTTGATGTGTAAATCAACTACACATTTTTAATATTTTCACATTAGTTTTTCCTAATTTAAATTAGTTTTACTATACTCCATTATACTTGTTATTATTCGCCTTATTAAATCTTTCTAATTTTACTTAACATCGGATTACACTTCTAATCGTAAAAAATTTAATGTATAAATAAAGGGCTAATCCATAAAGTCATACGGTGTAACGTTTTCCATGCCAATATTTGCATCTGAAATTGGAAAAGGTAATTCCTTCTGTAATTCATCCTCATCAATATTTCCCGTTAATTTCAACCGAAGACTTGTCTGTCTGTCAGAACTATCATTATTTTTTATTCCCCATTGTAATGCTTCCTTTTCACCGCATAATACTAATGACCGCTTACTTCTTGTTATCGCTGTGTAAATTAAGTTACGTCGTAACATTCGAAAATATCCCTTAACAATCGGAAGGACGACAATAGGGAATTCACTTCCTTGTGATTTATGAATTGAACAACAAAAGGCATGAGTAAATTGGTTAAAATCCTGTTTTGTATATGTGACTTCATTTCCATCAAAAGAAATAACAATCATATCTTCTTTTTCAGTGTTTTCCTTCGCATAAAAAATCGCGACAATTTCCCCAATATCACCATTGAAAACATTGCTTTCAGGCTGGTTGACTAGTTGAAGAACTTTATCTCCATTTCGATAAACGACGTCTCCATACTTTAACTCCCTTTTCCCTGGTTCCATCGGATTAAATATATCTTGAAGCAGCAAATTTAATTGGTCAATCCCAGCAGGACCTCGATACATTGGGGCTAACACTTGAATATCTTTAGCTGTATATCCTTTTCTTATTGCACTTTTAATGACCTTCTCTATTACTTCCTTCATTTGCGCTTGAGAACATTGGATAAATGAACGATCAGAAGTTGGAGCAGCGATATTAGCTGGTAAAGTACCTTTTTTTATTTCATGAGCCAGCTCAATTATTGAAGAGCCTTCTGCTTGGCGATAAATGTCGGTAAGACGTACAGTAGGAATCATTTGTGATGCTAATAAGTCCCTTAACACTTGTCCTGGTCCAACAGAAGGTAGCTGGTCCTCATCGCCAACCATGATTACTTGAATGTTATCAGGTAATGCTTTAAATAGCTGATTTGCTATCCAAATATCAACCATTGATACCTCGTCAACAATTAATAATTTGCCCCCAATTGGATTATCCTCATCATGCTCAAATCCATCGGCTCCATTCCATTTCAATAATCGATGAATCGTCACAGCTGGCATTCCTGTTGCCTCACTCATTCGCTTTGCTGCACGACCTGTAGGTGCAACAAGTACGATTGGAAATGGTTCTTCCTTTTTATAATCATTTAGATCAAGAGAACATCCATGTAAATCAGAATATATCTCAACAATCCCTTTTATAACTGTAGTTTTACCTGTTCCTGGACCGCCAGTTAACAATAGCATCGGTGACATTAATGCCTTTTGAATCGCATCCTTCTGTGTTGGTGCGTATTGTACTTTCATTCTTTCTTCAAGCGCTCCTAGAGAAAGAAGAAACTCTGACTCTGGAAAAAGATTGGAATATTCATCCTGTGCAAGAATTCTTTTAATATTTTTTGCGACTCCTTGTTCAGCATAAAAAAGCGAAGGAACATATGCTCTTTCGTCTTCAATTATGATTTTCTTCTCATTTCCTAAAGCGATAATTTGTGTAGATATCTCTGTCTCCTGGATAGGTGCTTGCTTTGATTGATTTAATAATTCCTTTGTTTTATGAATTAATTGTTCAATAGTTAAATAAACATGTCCTTCTTGAAGACACATGTATTCTACATTATAAAGACAAGCTGCTTTTATTCGTTCCGGGTCTTCCCCTGAAATCCCTAACTGATTACCGAGCTCATCTGCACGTAAAAATCCAATTCCTTCAACATCCTGAACTAATTGATATGGATTTTCTTGAATAACAGTTAATGTATTATCCTGATATGCCTGATAAATCTTCATTGCAAGCTGTGGACCAAAGCCAAATTGATTCAATGCAATCATGGTACGCTCTAGTCCTTGATGGGCAATAAGTGATTCAGCAAGTTGCTTCGCCTTTTCCCGATTTATTTTCGGAATATCTTCAAGAACTGATGGGTTCTCAAGTATTTTTGATATCGCGGAATCCCCTAGTTTTTCTACTATTGCTTCTGCTGTTTTTTTTCCTATTCCCTTAAACAGGTCACTTGATAAATATTGAATAATCCCATCTTTTGTTTGAGGAATTTCCTTTCGAAAATGTTCTGTTTGAAATTGAAGGCCAAACTTAGGATGATTTGTAAAGGCACCAAAAAAGGTATATGTTTCATCCTCATGCAGGAGTGGAAAGTAGCCCGTCACGGTGATTTCTTTCTCTTCTAACGGTTCACTTGACTCATGAATTCTAACTTTTAATACGGAATATAAGTTTTGTTCATTATGAAAAATGACAACCTTAACGAGTCCTTTAATATATTGTTTGTTTTCACCGAATAAATCTGCACTTTCCTGCATGATCTCACTCCTTTCAAACCCTATAGACTTGTAGGCTTAACATTCCTCTTTAAGAAAACAAATTAACATGATGAACTTCATAATTTTTCTCTTATCAGTCTTTTTCATTTTCATTGATTATTTTTAAAGCATGACTTGCAAGTATATGGTCAGATTGAATTTCCAATGCTTTCTTTAGCATCTCTTTTGCTTTTACACTATTTTCTTTAAATGCATATGCAACTCCTAGATTATAAAAAGCATCTGCATGTTCCTCATTTATGTTAATAACCTTCTCGAATTGAACAATTGCTTCATCAACTAAATCCAATTGAGCTAAACATAAACCATATTGAAACCTTGCATCACTATCTTCCTCATTCAATTCAACAGATCGTTGAAAATATGGTAAAGCAAGTCTTATTTGGCCAATATTGACCATACACATCCCTAACATAAAAAATAAATCAGCATGATCCAATCCTTTTTTTAGTGCTTTTTCAAACATGTCTTTCGCCTTATCATATTGTTCTTGATTGTAAAAGACATTTCCTGCTCCATAATAAGCAGTAGCGACGTTTTTATCAATTTCTATAGCTCTTTCAAAAAATTTTAAAGCTCTCTCAAAATCATTCACTGCAGAAAGTAAGTTGCCAAAATTAATATAATTTATCGGATTGTTTGGATTTTCCTCAATTTCTTTTGAAAAAATCGTTGCCGCTTCCTCAAAATTCCCCTTCTGCATTGCTTCGATCCCTTTTTGTGCTTGCTCCACGTTATCCCTTCTTTCCATTCTTTATATGTATGAAATAATAGTTAACAGGTAAAAGGGGCTGACTCAAACAAATGTGTCAACCCCAATCTCTATACTATCTTACTTTTCTTATACATACCATAGCTTTTCACCATTTTTAAAAACATCGTCGATCGTGCCACCGCCAAGACATACTTCACCATCATAAAACACGACAGCTTGTCCAGGGGTCACTGCACGGATAGGTTTTTTAAAAATCACTTTCGCTGTTGTCTCATCTAACATTTTCACTGTAACTTCATTGTCTTCCTGACGGTAACGGAATTTTGCAGTACATGTTAATTCAGAAACAGGCTTATCTGAAACCCAGCTCACATTTGTTGCAATAATTGAGTCTGAATATAATAGTTCATTATCAAATCCCTGAGCAACATATAACACATTTTTCTCTAAATCTTTTCCAACAGCAAACCATGGGTCTCCACTTCCGCCAATTCCAAGACCATGTCGTTGTCCAATTGTATAATACATTAAGCCATCATGCTTTCCTTTAACTTCTCCGTCTAGTGTTTGCATGAGTCCAGGTTGTGCTGGTAAATAACCACTTAGAAATTCCTTAAAGTTTCTTTCGCCGATAAAGCATATTCCCGTACTATCTTTTTTCGTTGCGGTAGCCAAATTAGCTTCTTTTGCCATTTCCCGTACTTTTGGCTTTTCAATATCTCCTATTGGAAACATAACTTTTGATAATTGTTCTTGTCCCAATTGATTTAGAAAATACGTTTGATCTTTATTATTATCAATTCCACGCAACATTTTGTACTCACCATCACGGTATTCAACTCGTGCATAATGACCTGTTGCTAAATAATCTGCTCCAAGGGACATTGCATGCTCTAAAAATGCTTTAAACTTAATTTCTTTATTACACATTACATCTGGATTTGGAGTCCGACCTGCTTTATATTCATCTAGAAAATACGTAAATACTTTTTCCCAGTATTGTTTCTCAAAGTTAACTGCATAATATGGAATACCAATTTGGTTACAAACCTCAATCACATCATTGTAATCTTCTGTAGCTGTGCATACTCCATTTTCATCCGTATCATCCCAGTTTTTCATGAAAATACCAATTACGTCATACCCTTGCTGTTTAAGCCTTAATGCTGCAACAGAGGAATCTACTCCTCCTGACATACCAACTACTACTCTTATATCTTTTGGATCTTTTTTCATGTTTTCACCCCCATTTATTTGCTTTTTGCTGTTCTTTTCACAATTTTTGCAATCTCATGTGCAGCATAGTTAATTTCCTCCATTTTAGTCCCATAGCCGAAACTAAAGCGGATTGATGACGTTATTCGATCAGACTCTTTTCCGAACATTGAAACTAATACATGTGACGGATCAACAGACCCTGCAGTACATGCAGAACCGCTTGATGCAGCAATACCTGCTAAATCTAGATTAACAAGTAATGATTCAATATGCGTCTTCGGAAAGTACACATTGAATACGTGTGGTAAACCATTTAGCAAACCGTTTACTTCATACTCGAGCTGATATTCATCGAAAACCGATATCATTTCTTTTTTATATGAAAGGAAGACTTCCCTTTTTTGTTCAAGATTTTTCAAACTAAGTTCAGCAGCAAGACTAAAGCCGTAAATACCTGGTACGTTCTCTGTACCCGCTCTTCGTTTTAATTCTTGCTCACCGCCATATAAAGTCGGTTTTAATTTAATACCTGATTTCGCATAAAGAAAACCAACACCTTTTGGGCCATTAATTTTATGTGCTGAAACAGATAATAAATCTACACCTAGTTCTTTTACATTTATTGGTTCAATTCCAAATGCTTGAACTGCATCAGTATGGAAAAATGCTTGATGAGACTCTAATAACTTGGAGATTTCTTTTATTGGTTGTATTGCACCTACTTCATTGTTTCCATACATTATTGTGACAAGGATTGTTTGATCAGTTAAATGCTTTTTAACATCATCAACAGATATGATTCCTTGATCATTAACTGGTAAATAAGTAACATCATACCCTATACTTTCTAGGTATTCGCAAGCACGTAAAACCGCATGATGCTCAATTTCAGTTGTTATAATATGATTTCCTTTATTGGAATGAGCTAATGCAGTTCCAATAATCGCAAGGTTATCTGCCTCTGTACCACCACTTGTAAAGATGATTTCAGATGATGTTGCACCAATTTTCAATGCGAGATTTCTTCTAGATTCATCGAGTATACGGCGGGCATCTCTGCCAAATGAATGGATACTTGAAGGATTGCCGAAGTGTTCTAACATAATTGGGAGCATTTTTTCTGCTACTTCTGGATGAAGCGGGGATGTTGCAGCATGATCCAGATAAATTCTTTTCACCTGAGCAACTCCTCCTTTCTTTTAATCAGGATGCACTAATAATAAATAGTCAAGCTTCCCATTTATTTTAGTTATTTGTTAATTTCTTAACAAGTATTTTGCTTTTGATTAAATATAGAACATATATGGCTCTTGTTCTCCGCCTTCTGTATAACTAGCTAAATCTTCAAGAGTTGTATTATCAATAACATCAACTACTGCATCTCGTATTTTAATCCATAATTGTCTTTTCGCCGGTTCCTCATCCTCTAGCACCTCAACTGGGCTAATCGGACCTTCCAATACTCTAATTATATCCCCTGATGTTATATTTGCCGGTTCATCACCTAAAATATAACCACCGTAAGCCCCACGAATACTTTTAACAAGTCTCGCATTACGCAAAGGAGCAATAAGTTGTTCTAAATAATGCTCAGATAGATTATGTGCTTGAGCAATACTTTTCAAGGAAGTCGGACCTTCTCCATGTTTTTTTGCTAACTCAATCATAATTGTTAAACCATATCGACCTTTTGTTGATATTTTCATACTAGCACCCCTATAATTTTCTTTCTAAAAAGCTTGTGTCATGAAAATTCCTATTATTACTGGAAAGCTTTAGCATTAAACCTGCTGTCCATTTATCACAGTAAGGAATCATAAATCCTGCTACATAACCAATTGTTACAGTAGCAATAATTGTTCCAATAAAGACCGGACCACCTAACAACCATCCAAAAAATAACACAATGACTTCAATGGTTCCTCTAATAAATGTAATAGATTTTCCAGTTTTATTTACTAATGCAATCATTAAACTATCTCTAGGTCCAGTACCACGTTTTGCAGATATATATAAGCCCATTCCATAGCATAAAATAATTATTCCTATAAGAAGCATAATCAGTTTCCCAAAAATTGATACTGGTGTTTTC
Organism: Metabacillus sp. 22489; assembly: GCF_052044855.1. Lineage (NCBI taxonomy): Bacteria > Bacillati > Bacillota > Bacilli > Caryophanales > Bacillaceae > Metabacillus > Metabacillus sp. 22489. Next base: position 28,227 of record NZ_JBQENT010000048.1, on the reverse strand, counting down.
AGAAAAGGTACCATTAAGTACAAATCAATAAATATTCCAACAGATACCATATTCACAAATGCACCAAGCTTTGGTCTTTTTTTTGTTAATAATGAAGCAACAGACAGAACAAATAATCCTGTTATAATTGACCATGTGCCAATTGTTAATCCAAATTGATAATAAAGCCCAATATGAAGGACGTCCCAAGCAGAGACACCTAAATTAGCCTTAATCGTTAACACAATTCCCAATGCCATAATTAGTAATCCGATAAAATAAATAAGCCAAGTCACTATCGGTTGAATGACATGATCGGTTTTCTTCAATTTGAGCTCCCCCGATACTAAGAAAAAATTCTTGCTGGAGAACACTAGCCTATATTTCACAAATCTACTTTCCATACTTTGAACATTAGCCATTATAGCATATTATTAAGGGAAAGGGCATTAAAACCAACTAACTTGCTCGGGAAGTATCGTTTTACTTCTCAAGAACCATTACTTTATAATTTTTAATTAGGTACTTATCTAAAGTAATGGTTTTTCAGCTCAGCTTTGTAAAGGTTGATTTCAACGTATGTTCGATACACCTTGAAGGGAAGTAGACACCCATCCCGATAAAAGCAGTACTGCACTAGGAAATCAATCAAACACGACAACTAAGAAAAAGCAACAAAGTTTACGAAAACAGCCTTAATTAAAATCACATCATTTAAAAAACTACTATCATTTTTATTATATGTTTGGAGTGTTCTACATTGAAGCAACCACTTGCCTTTCGTATGCGGCCTAAAAAGCTAGAGGATATCATAGGACAAGAACATCTTGTTGGAAAGGGAAAAATCATCTATAGAATGGTTAAAGCAAAGCATTTATCTTCGATGATATTATATGGGCCACCTGGTATAGGTAAAACATCCATTGCCACAGCGATTGCTGGAAGTACAGGCACAGCTTTTCGAAAATTAAATGCAGTAGTTAATAATAAAAAAGATATGGAAATTGTTGTTGAAGAGGCAAAAATGTCTGGAAAGGTTATCCTCATCCTTGATGAGGTCCATAGACTTGACAAAGCAAAACAAGATTTCCTATTACCTCATTTGGAAGACGGAAAAATTATTTTAATTGGAGCAACTACAAGTAACCCATACCATGCAATTAATCCTGCAATACGCAGTAGATGTCAAATCTTTGAACTACATCCGCTTAATGAAGAACATTTAAAACAAGCTTTACTTCGAGCACTTCAAGACGAGGAAAATGGATTTGGCAAGCAAAAAATTGAATTAATAGATGAGGCTCTTCACCATTTTGCTACAAGCTGTGGTGGCGATGTGCGCTCGGCTTTAAACGCTCTTGAATTAGCAATTATATCTACTGATGAGAATGAGAAAGGTACAAAAATCATTGATCTTGCGACAGCAGAAGAATGTCTTCAAAAAAAGAGCTTTGTTCATGATAAAGATGGTGATGCTCATTATGATGTTCTTTCAGCATTTCAAAAATCAATTAGAGGTTCGGATGTCAATGCCGCGCTTCACTATTTAGGAAGATTGATCGAGGCCGGAGATCTTGTTAGCATCAATCGCAGGTTATTAGTCATTGCCTACGAAGATATTGGACTTGCTAATCCTCAGGCTGGACCTAGAACACTATCAGCAATTGAAGCAACAGAGCGATTAGGATTTCCAGAAGCTAGAATTCCGCTCGCTAATGCTGTCATTGAATTATGTCTCTCTCCAAAATCTAATAGTGCCTACCAAGCATTAGATAGAGCAATAGCTGATATCCGTTCAGGAAGAGCAGGAGAAATCCCTCTCCATTTAAAGGATGCTCATTATCAAGGGGCAAAATCTTTAGGAAGAGGCGTCGATTATCTCTATCCACATGACTTTGAAAATGGATGGGTAAAACAACAATATTTACCTGATAATTTAAAGGATAAAGTCTATTACGAACCAAAAAGGACTGGCAAATTCGAATTAGCTTTAAGTCAAATTTATGAAAACCTTATGAATCAACAAAAAAAGTAGAGCTAGTACGTTTAAGTAAAATTGTTTGCATAGTTAAAACGATTCTGTGGAAAGGATAACATTAGACTTTCTTGAAATGAAAGAGGAGGCGAGCTGTCGAATCGTGATAAACAAACCAAGATTTTGGACTGAAAAGGAAGATGCAATTCTTGCCAACTCGATGTTAAAATCTATAAAAGACGGAGATACTTTGGCTTCAGGATATGCTGAAGCAGGAGAAAAATTAAATAGATCGATAGCAGCCTGTCGTAATCGTTGGAACTCTGTAATCCGTAGAAATTATGAAACGGAAATAAAAAAAGCAAAACAACATAAAATGGAGAAAACTCATGATGTAGTTGGTCATTTAATAAAGGAAGAAGAAACTTTACAAGTTGCTGAAATGAATCATAATCAAAAGAAGTTAACAGAAACAAAATTAGAGGAACAATTCCTTCCAGACATTCAACATATTACTATTGAAGACTGTATAGAATATTTAACTAATTCCCAAAGTATGAAAGAAAAAAATCAGAAATTAAAGGCTGAAAATCTACTCCTTAAGAATAAAAATGAACGCCTAAAATTGAAGTACAATGAACTAGTTAAAAAGAAGCGACAAAATGAAGAAAAATATTACACACTTATGAAAATTGTTCAGCAGGCAAGCAAACTTAATGATGACTCTTTAGAAAATAAAAAATTACTTCATTAAAGAAGAGGCATTCTCATGCCTCTTCTTTTTACAATTAAATTAATAAATTCGGGTGAACCTTTCTATCTAAAAATAATTGCAGCTACTCCCCATTTCTCCTATTCATCTTTTACACGAACAATTTTAATATCCTTTAATAAATCAGAAATAACGTACCCACCCATAATTAAACCAGCTACGGAAGGAACAAAAGCGTTTGAGGATGGAGGCATTTTTGCTTTTCTTATTGATGCAGCATCATTTCCAACCTCTTTTCGAATATCTTCACGAATGACGATCGGACTTTCATCTGAAAAGACAACCTTAATACCCTTTCTAATGCCTTCTTTTCGTAATCTTGTTCGAATAACCTTTGCAATAGGATCAGTATGTGTTTTCGAAATATCTGCTACTTGAAATCGCGTCGGATCCATTTTATTTGCCGCACCCATACTTGAAATAATCGGGATATTACGCTTTAGACACTCTTTCATAAGATGAATTTTATATGCGATCGTGTCTGAGGCATCGATAACATAATCCAATTTATAATCAAAGAACTGTTCATAAGTTTCTTCAGTATAAAACATCTTTAATGAAATAACTTCACATTCAGGGTTAATATCTTTTATACGCGCTTCCATTAAATCAACTTTTGGTTTACCAATAGTTGAAAGCAAGGCATGAATTTGTCGATTAACATTCGTAATATCAACATCATCCTTATCAACTAAAACGATTCTTCCAACTCCAGATCTCGCAAGTGCCTCTGCAGAGAAAGAGCCAACACCGCCGACACCTAATACAGCTACCGTACTTTTTTTAAGAATTTCTAATCCTTCTTTACCAATTGCTAATTCATTTCGAGAAAATTGATGTAGCAAACTAACTCACTCCATTTATCATTCATTTCTGCGCCATACGAGTAATGACAGTATTTTTACCTGAAGAAGAATATAACATACATTGTTGAAAAAGCAAGTCCTTTCCGTTTAATTTGACGTTTGTCTACTCACACTTCAATTATGATTAAACATATAGTATGATCACCTCATCATACATACCTGTTACTACTTGATAACACATTTTTAATATGATATTATTTGTTCATAAATAAAATATGAAAGCGCAATCATAGTCCTGATGTGTTCGTTGTACACCTAGTTTTGACCTAACATTTTTTTTATGGGAGCTTGCGTTTCCTCGGAAAGTAAACGCCTCTAATTTCGGATTACGAGGACTTACAAACCGCGGAATAAAGCATCCACCTGCTAAGGGCGGGCTCAAAACGAGGGAAACGGCGACGGCACGTTCGGGACTTCTTTATTATTATAGCTCAGGATATATATTGTTTGAATTCAATAGTAAATACTCAAACTATTTTTACCTTGAAAAAGACCTATTCCATCATGTGAAATAGGTCTTTCTGTCATTAAAGGTCGCGAAGCTCTAAATTTAATTCTTCAAGCTGTGCTTCACTTACAGCACTTGGTGCATTCGTTAATAAATCACTTGCACTTGCTGTTTTCGGGAAAGCAATTGTATCTCTTAGATTTGAACGACCAGCTAATAACATAACAAGTCTGTCTAAGCCTAACGCGATTCCACCATGTGGAGGTGTACCGTATTCAAACGCATCAAGTAAGAATCCAAATTGTTCATACGCTTCTTCCTGTGTAAAGCCTAATAGCTTAAACATTTTTTCTTGGATATCTTTTTCGAAAATACGGATTGAACCGCCACCTAATTCATATCCATTTAGAACAATGTCATAAGCCTGTGCTTTCATGCTAGCTGGATCTGTCTCGAATAAATCTAAATCCTCACGAGCAGGCATTGTGAAAGGATGATGTGCAGCATAATAACGTTTTGTCGCTTCATCATATTCTAATAATGGCCAGTCTACAACCCAGAGGAAATTATATTTTGTTTCATCAATCAACTCAAGCTCTTTTCCAAGCTTTAAGCGTAATGCTCCTAGTGCATCGGCTACAACCTTTTTCTTATCAGCAACAAAAACAAGTAAGTCACCGACTGATGCTTCCATCGTTTTTACTAATTGGTTTTGCTCTTCTTCTGTAAAGAATTTAATAATTGGTCCTTTTAAGCAATCCTCTTCAACCTTTAACCAAGCTAACCCTTTAGCACCATATGGAGCTACAAATTCTGCTAATGCATCCATATCTTTTCGAGAATATCTATCAGCAGCACCTTTAACATTAATCGATTTCACTTGACCACCATTTGCTACAACCGTACTAAATACTTTTAGACCACTATCTTTTACAATTTCACCAACATCAACTAATTCTAATCCAAAGCGGGTATCTGGTTTATCTGAACCGAATCGTCCCATTGCTTCTTCATATGACATTCTTTGGAATGGAAGTTCAACCTCAATGCCCTTTGTTTCCCTCATGATTCTTGCCATCATTTGTTCAGTCATTGTCATAATATCATCTTGACTCATAAATGAAGCCTCAATATCAATTTGAGTAAATTCAGGTTGTCTATCCGCACGTAAATCCTCATCACGGAAGCAGCGCGCTACTTGATAATACTTATCAAATCCAGAAACCATTAAGAGTTGCTTAAAGATTTGTGGTGATTGTGGCAATGCGTAAAATTCACCTTCATGCACACGGCTTGGAACTAAATAATCACGAGCACCTTCTGGAGTACTTTTAGTTAAGATTGGTGTTTCAATATCAAGAAAACCATTCTCATCTAAAAAATTGCGCATAGATCTTGTAACTTCATGACGCATTTTAATCGTATTAAACAATGCAGGTCTTCTTAAATCTAAATAGCGATATTTTAAGCGAACATCCTCTGAAACTTCATCTGATTTATCTTCAATTAGAAATGGTGGGTTTTTCGCTGCGTTAATGATTGTTACACTTTCAACAAGAACCTCAATTTTACCAGTAGGTATATTCGGATTAATAGTTTCTTCATCACGTTCAACAACTTTACCAGTAATATCAAGAACGTATTCACTACGAACTCTTTCTGCAATTGCTAAAGCTTCCTCAGAAATTTCTGGATTAAAAACAACTTGAACAACACCCGAACGATCACGAAGATCAATAAAAATAACCCCACCTAAATCACGACGCTTCGCAACCCATCCTTTTAATACAACCTTCTCACCAATAGCAGACTCTGGTACTTCACCACAGTAATATGTACGACCGAACATATAACCCTCTCCTTTTGTATATATAAAATAATTGATTTTTCCTTTAATTACGTTGTTGCTTCAAATATTCAATTACACCATCAATTGGAACCTCTTCCTGTGTTCCTGTTTCCATATTTTTCACAGAGATAACATTTTTCACAAGCTCATCTTCACCTAAAACAGCAACATATTTAGCTTGATGACGATCAGCTGCTTTAAATTGAGCTTTTACCTTTTTGTCCTCATAATCTTTTTCAGCTTTTAAACCGGCTTTTCTCATTTCAAAAAGCAATGAAACTGTTCTATCCTTTGCAGCCTCTCCCATCGCAACTAAATAACAGTCAATTGATGAGGAAATAGGGAGGCTAACTCCTTCAGCATCAAGCGCAGCTAAAAGCCTTTCAATACTTAATGCAAAACCGATACCAGGAGTCTCTGGACCGCCGATTTCCTTAGCAAGGCCGTTATACCGTCCGCCACCACATAAAGTTGTAATCGCTCCAAATCCTTCAGCATTACTCATAATTTCAAAGGCGGTATGATTGTAATAATCTAATCCTCTCACAAGCCCTGGATCGACTTCAAAATCGATTCCATTTGATGTTAAATATTGTTGAACCTTATTAAAATAAGCTTTTGATTCATCATTTAAATATTCAAGAATCGATGGGGCCGATGCCATTAATTCATGGTCATGATCTTTTTTACAATCTAATATACGTAGAGGATTTTGCTGTAATCGCTTTTGACAGTCAGAACAAAACTCTCCTATTCTCGGTTCAAAGTGCGCGATTAACGCTTCACGATGTGCTATACGACTTTCTGCATCCCCTAAACTATTTATTACGAGTTTAAGACTTTTTAAGCCTAGAGTTTGATAAAGCGACATCGCAAGTGAGATGACCTCCGCATCAATAGCAGGGTCATTACTTCCAAGTGCTTCGATTCCAAACTGAACAAATTGGCGGAATCTTCCTGTTTGTGGGCGCTCATATCGAAACATTGGACCAATATAATATAGTTTTGTTGGTTGTGATGGGTTAGCATAAAGCTTTTTCTCTACAAAAGCACGTACAGTTGACGCTGTCCCTTCTGGTCTCAATGTAATACTTCTGCCTTTTCGATCAAGAAAAGTATACATTTCCTTTTGAACAATATCTGTACTTTCACCAACACCTCTTGCAAATAATTCTGTATGCTCAAATATCGGTGTTCGAATTTCCTTATACTGATATCTTTCACATAAATCTCTTGCAGTTTTTTCAATAAACTGCCACTTTTCAACCTCTCCAGGTAAAATATCCTGTGTTCCTCTAGGAATCTGGAATGACATAACTTTCTCCTCCAATTCTAAAAAGCAAAACATCTTACTTTCACACTTTTAAGATTCGTTCAATACCTATTAATTGTTCGTGAAAAAACCGACATTTGTATTCTCACGCTTTAAAATGACTAAACGAAACAAATTTAGAAGATTACTTTATACAGATGAATCTAATACGCAATTATGTAAAAGCATTAGCTATATTAAGCTTTTAAGAAGCTTTTTTTATTGTTAGCTGATACGTTCACTTCTTCAGGCAGTTACGAAGTCTCCTCGTCGCATTACTTCTAAGAAAGCTCCCTATAATAAAACTCTTCTTGAAGCAGGAATCTGCTGGCATTAACCCACAAATGTTTACAAATTAGAAAATAGAAAATAAACTTCATTATTTCTGAAAATTAAAAAACTCCCGTCTCTACAAAATGTAGGGACGAGAGTTATACCCGTGGTTCCACCCTAGTTGAGATAAAAAAGCAATCTCCACTCAAACAGATAACGCCTGTAACGTTCAACACCTACTAAACATATCGTTTTTCAGCGAGAAACCTAAGAAGTGTTTTTCAAAAAGTCATAATGGAGAAATGCTTTCAGCCTTAGACATTTCCTCTCTATCCATCTGTATTCTTATTTACTTTTCTTCCTCATTGGTTCTACTATTCATTTCTTATCGAATTTTATCTTATCATACGAATCTTTCACATACAATGTCAAGAACGATTTAAATGTTTTTTTAAATTCTTTACTTCTCTTAAGGAAATTCCAAATTCAGATGCTAGTTCTAAAGATGAATCATTTTGTTCTTTCGTTATAAAATCATGAAAATCGACACCAAATATATCGCGCTGTGAATGAGAGAACTCTGCTTTTCCGCTGTTTCTCATGACCTGTCCCCTTCCTTTTTAACAATGCTATAAATATCATTTCCTATATTGGAAGATTTTATTTAATTTTTTTAAAGGAATGTCGATATAAAAAAAGAAATGAATATTTACAGTTAAAGTTCAAATGAATCATTGTTTGACTGGAATGATTTTTAAATGTGAGATGTTCGTTTTCTTTAATGATGTACCGGAAAGGAGCCAACTTAGTGATTAAAAAAACGATATCTGTTCTCATTTGCTATTTCTTACTTATTTCAACCTTAAACGGTACTTTCCAAGTATCAGCTGCTTCAGAAAAGGTTACGATTCAAACAAACAGCATCAATGTTCGGAGTGGAGCAGGTCTAACATATCCTGTCATCGCTACTGTTAAAAAAGGACAGACATACGATTTAATTGAAAGTAAGGGTGATTGGTATAAGATAAGGTTATCTGGGACAAACACTGGATGGGTGGCAAATTGGCTTGTCAAAAAAAATAGTGATAGTAAAACTGAGAATGAGCATGTAAATGGCTCAACAGTTGTTTCAAATACTACCGGATTAAGGTTTCGTTCTGGGCCTGGAACTACGTTTCGAGTAATCGGTGTATTTGAAAGGGGAAAAGCAGCTACATACCTTGATAAAAGCGGTGATTGGATAAAAATCTCCTATAAAGGTAGTCAAGGTTGGGTAGCTTCAAAATATGTATCATATCAATCAACCACAGCATCAAATTCAACAGAAAGTACGAAGGGAAAGGTTGCAACCGTTAAGGCGGCTTCTCTAAATATCCGAAAGTCACCTTCAACAAGCTCTACTCGAATTGGTAGTCTTCAAAGAAACGCCAAGGTGACAGTTTTGAAAGAAGAAAATTCTTGGGTGCAAATACGTACATCAACTGTTAAAGGCTGGGTCCATAGTGATTATTTAAGCTATAATCATTCAAGCGATTCGGTCTCAAACACCGGTCCAGCTAATCAAAGTGGAACTGTTACAGCATCAAGTATAAATGTTCGAAATAGCGGAAATCTCACTGGAAAAGTAATAGACTCGATTAAAAAAGGAACGAGCGTGACAATTATTGAGGAAAAAAATGATTGGTATAAAATAAGCTATGGCTCAAACAAAACAGGTTGGGTAGCAGGCTGGTACATCTCACAAACAAGTGCCAATCAAGGAAATCAATCTTCAACTAATCAAAAAAAGAAGCAGGTCCAAATCATATATGATGGAACAAATATCCGTTCAGGATCATCAACTAGTCATTCCATTGTCAGAAGAGCTAATTTAGGTGAGACTTACGAGATAATTGAAACAGCAGGTGATTGGTATAAACTCAATCTAGGTAACAATAAAACAGGGTATGTTGCTGGATGGGTTGTCGAAGCTACTGGAGTTAGTAATCCAGTATCAAAGCCTGGTTCAGAACAATATTTAAAAAATCAAACAATTGTTATTGACCCTGGACATGGAGGAAGAGATAGCGGTGCTATTGGAATAAGAGGAACGTTAGAGAAAAAGATGACATTAACTACAGCAAAGCTTGTCTATGACAAGTTAAAATCAGCTGGTGCTAATGTTTTTATGACCCGATCAAATGATACATATGTTAGTTTAAATTCTAGAGTTAGTACGTCACATTATCGAAAAGCTGAAGCATTTATTAGTCTTCATTACGATAGCATAAATAACAGCAGTGTAACTGGAACTACGACATACTATTATCATTCCTTAAAGGATGGACCTCTTGCCTCAAAGGTGAATAACGAACTTGCTAAAAAGACTCAGCTCAGAAATAGAGGGACTAAATTTGGTAATTTTCATGTTCTTAGGGAGAATAAAGCACCAGCAATATTAATTGAATTAGGATATTTGAGCAATCAAACAGAGGAACTAACAATCAAATCATCTAGCTTCCAAGAGCGTACATCACAAGGAATCTATAATGGTTTAGCTCAATACTTTAAAACCAACTAGTTTTCTTCTTCATTTAAGTTATCGTATTCCCTTCTAAAGGGAATCTAAAATCCATATTTTGTATAAAAAAGGGTAGGCTATAATCTGTTAGCCTACCCTTTTCCATTGCTTTCAACTATTAAAGTAACTGGACCTACATTCGTAAACTGGACATCCATCATAGCTCCGAATATTCCGGTTTCTACTAGTATCCCTTTTTCTCTTAATTTCGTATTAAATAATTCATAAATAACGTTTGCGACATCCGGTTTTGCGGCATCCATATAATTTGGTCGTCTTCCTTTACGGCAATCACCATATAAGGTAAATTGAGAAACAGATAATACCTGTCCATTAACATCAAGTAATGAATGATTCATTTTTCCTGTCTCATCTTCAAATATTCTTAAATTGGCAACCTTCTCTGCTAAATATTCTGCATCTGCAGCAGTATCATCATGTGTGATACCTACCAAAACCATAACACCATTTTCAATTTCGCCAACTATTTTACCCTCTACAATAACCTTTGCATGTTTCGCTCGTTGAATCACAATTTTCAAATAAAACTCATCCCTTACAACATAAAATAACTATTTTTACCACAAAAACAAGTTGTTCATCCTGCTTATAAAACAATATTAACAAAAATTAATTCATTACTCGACGGACAGAATATATATCAGAAATTTGCTTAATTCTTTCTACTACTTTATGCAAATGGTTAATATTTGAGATCGAGATTGCCATATTAATTGTTGCTACTTTATTTCGATCAGATTTGCCTGAAACAGACGATATATTCGTTTTCGTTTCATTTACAGCCTGAAGGACTTCATTTAATAAGCCCCTTCTATCATATCCTAGTATTTCTATTTCAACGTTATACTCTTTACGGCTTGTTGATGCTTGATTTTCCCATTCAACATCAATTAAACGCTCTTTCGCATCCTCAGTATGGACATTCGTACAATCTGCACGGTGGACCGAAACACCTCGACCTTTTGTAATAAATCCAACAATTTCATCACCAGGTACAGGGTTACAGCATTTTGACAAGCGAATAAGAAGATTATCAATTCCTTTTACTTGTACACCTGCATCGCGTTTTCTTGATGTAGGTGATGTGACTTGTCTCGCTTCTTTTACTACTTCTTGAATATTTTTTTCCTGCTCTTCTTTATCACGTTGTTTACGCCACTTTTCAGTTAAACGATTTGCAACCTGTAATGCTGTAATACCATTGTAACCGACAGCAGCAAACATATCTTCCTCATTAGAGAAATTAAACTTTTCTGCTACACGCTGCAAGTTATCCGCTGTCATCACTTCTTTAATTTCAAAATCAAGATTTTTTATTTCTCGCTCTACCATTTCTCGGCCTTTTTCAACATTCTCTTCACGACGTTGCTTTTTAAAGAATTGTCTAATTTTATTTTTAGCCTGGGAAGTTTGAGCTAGCTTTAACCAATCCTGACTTGGACCATAGGAATGTTTCGATGTAAGTATTTCAATGATGTCACCTGTTTTCAGCTTATAGTCAAGCGTCACCATTTTCCCATTAATTTTTGCACCGATAGTTTTATTGCCTATCTCTGAATGGATTCTGTATGCAAAATCAATTGGAACAGATCCTGAAGGTAATTCAATAACATCCCCTTTTGGCGTAAAGATAAACACCATATCAGAGAAGAGATCAATTTTTAGTGACTCCATAAATTCCTCAGCATTTGTTACATCATTTTGGAATTCTAAAATTTCTCTAAACCAGGAAAGCTTCTTATCAAGCGTTGTTTTTTCATCGACCTCTTTGCCTTCTTTATAAGCCCAATGTGCCGCAATCCCGTACTCAGCAATTTGATGCATTTCAAATGTACGAATTTGTACCTCTAATGGCTCACCCTTTGGACCAATCACCGTCGTATGAAGTGATTGATACATATTCGGTTTCGGCATCGCAATATAGTCTTTAAAACGGCCTGGCATCGGTTTCCAGCAAGTATGGATAATACCTAAAACAGCGTAACAATCCTTTATACTTTTTACAACAATTCGAACTGCCAATAAATCATATATTTCATTGAATTGTTTGTTTTGTAATACCATTTTTCGATAAATACTATAGATATGTTTTGGTCTACCAGAGAACTCAGCTTCGATATTTACTTCATCAACACGTTCACGAACCTCGCTAATGACCTGTTCTAAATATTCTAACCGCTCCTGGCGCTTTTTCTTCATTAAGTTTACAATACGATAATATTGTTGGGGATTTAAATAGCGAAGCGAAGTATCCTCAAGCTCCCATTTAATTTTTGAAATCCCTAATCGATGTGCCAACGGAGCAAAAATTTCTAATGTTTCATTAGATATTCTTCTTTGCTTTTCTTGTGGCAAATGTTTTAAAGTTCTCATATTGTGCAGACGATCTGCGAGCTTTATTAAAATAACACGGATATCCTGTGCCATCGCAACAAACATTTTCCGATGATTTTCCGCTTGTTGTTCTTCCTGTGATTTATACTTTATTTTCCCTAATTTTGTTACACCATCAACGAGCATAGCCACTTCATCGCTAAATTCTCTTCGTAAATCATCTAATGTAACGTCCGTATCCTCTACAACATCATGTAAGAAACCTCCTGCTATTGTTGCAGGATCCATTTCTAAGTCGACCAATATGCCAGCTACTTGAATCGGATGGATAATATACGGTTCACCAGATTTTCGAAATTGTTCCCGATGAGCTTCTTCAGCAAATTCATATGCACGTTGAATAAAAGCGGTATCTTCCTCTGAAAGATATCGCTGTGCCTTTTCAATTACTTGCTCAGAAGATAAAACTTGTTCATTTGCCATGGAATCACCTTTTTATTATGAAAACTTTAATATCTCCAAATTTATAAAATTGGAGTAACAAGACCATATCATATAATCCGTTTAACTGAGGTAAACAACCATATCTCCTACTTCTACTAAAGAAAAAGAAGTTGGTGACGTTAAAAACCAGTAAATACACTTTAATCATTAGTAAGACAAAAAATATATGAATAAATATACTTCAACTTCATCTAAAGTCTTATATTTTTAAAAATTATCTTTTTTATAAACTTTACTATATTGTAACTATTATCAATAAAATAATTGGAGATGTAAAGAAGAATCACTTATTTTTAACCGTCCAATTACTGGTTTTCTTATTTTATTTATCATTTTTAAGAAGGAATGAAGAAAAAAAGTCAAAATAGATGTCAATAAATACTATTATTGAAATGAGAGTAGGACAATTTTATCATATTCACAAAATTTTTTTTGTAAAAAAAGCACCCATTCGAGTGCTTTTCATAAATCATCATTTAAGGCTTGCTATTAAAACTTCATTAATGTTAATACATCGTAACCGTCAAGTAATCTGCGTCCATTTAAGTAAGATAATTCAATTAAGAAAGCAATCCCTGCAACAACTCCACCAAGCTCTTCAACAAGCTTAATCGTTGCTTCGATTGTACCTCCAGTAGCCAATAAGTCATCAGTAATCAAAACACGTTGACCTGGTTTAATTGCATCTTTATGAATAGTTAACACATCTTTTCCATACTCTAGACCATATTCAACACGAACAACTTCTCGAGGAAGTTTTCCTTCTTTTCGAACAGGTGCAAAACCTACTCCTAAAGAATAGGCAACAGGGCATCCAATAATAAAGCCACGAGCCTCTGGTCCAACAACAAGATCGATTTGTTTTTCACGTGCATATGCAACAATTTGATCTGTCGCATATTTATATGCTTCACCGTTATCCATCAATGTCGTAATATCCTTAAATTGAATACCTGGTTTTGGATAATCTGGTACGACTGTAACGAATTGCTTTAAATCCATGTTTACTTTATCCTCCTTATACATTCACAAATGCATGTTTTGAAGATTCAAACTGATCCTCAAACCATTGTTTAAGCTGCATGTATGATGTATATAATAGCGTTTTTTCTAATTCAATTTGCATTTGTTTCTGGGCATATGTTTTCGACTCAGCTAAGTCTCTTTTAGAAGTTGTAGATTTTGTCGAAATAACACCATTTTCTATTGTAACAAATTCTAGTTCAAAAAACACCTGTGACATAAAATCAATTGTTTCTTTTGTCCAACCTTTATAATTAGCTAGCTTTTCACCTTGTTGCTTCAAATTAAATGTGCCCTTTTTTAAGAGAAATGCATAAAACCATTTAAAATGCTCTCTTGTAGGAATCGTTGCAAAAAAGTGTTCAGCTTCCTGAAGAAAAATGGCATATATTCGACTTGGCTTTCCTTTTGAAAAAATAGCATGTAACAGGTCAACAGAATTCGGTATATCTAAAAGAATAATATGTTTATTATTAATGTTTACTTCCCTTGCTAATTCGATCGAATCTACAAAAAAGCTATTTTCTTCATAACCCTTTTTCATTAAAGCATTAAACATTTTCGATTGAAACGTAACAATAAGACTATCATTTGTTGACTTAACTACAGAACCTAATAATTTATCAACCTCTCTAGTCCCACGAAAATCGAATAATTGCCACGTATCTACTTTTATATCTTGAAGCATTAGTTGTGGCTTTCTAAAATTATTCCATTCATTAATTGATAGCTCGCCGATTGCTGATAACTGGACTGACGGAGATAGTTCATCATGAATATAGCCTAATCCAAAACCTACACTATCTAATTGATGGACATCATCCTCGAAAACGAGCTTCAAATGATTTTGTTCTGATCCGATTTTTCGTACATTTGCAAGAGTGACCTCTTCAATTTGTACGATTGGCTTAGGATTATCCACCCCAAATGGAGCTAATTTTTGCATTTCTTCAATAGAATGAACAGTTATTTCTTCAAGTTTACAACATACATCAACTTTCGTAATTGGAATAAAATCCGTTTCAGTTAATTGTTGTTTCCCTTTTTCAACTAATCGTTTTCTTAACTCCTCAACGTCTTCAAGCTTTAAAGTCATACCGGCTGCCATCGGATGGCCTCCAAAGTGTGGTAAGATATCGCGGCAAGTTGATAGATTTTCAAATAAATCAAAGCCTTCTATACTTCTTGCTGACCCTTTTGCGATCCCTTTTTCATTATCAATGCTTAGAACAATTGTTGGACGATAGTACCTTTCAACCAATCTAGAAGCTACAATTCCGACAACTCCAGGATTCCAATTTTCCTTCGCAATGACAAGTACTGGATTATCTTCAATCGGAAAATTTGCCTCTACCTCTTCAATCGCCTCTTCTGTCATGTTATTTACTAGTTTTTGGCGTTCTTTATTTAATAAATCAATTTCATGAGCGATTTCCATCGCTTCGTCCTTATTGTCTGATAAAAGCAAATCAACAGCGGGATCTGCAGATTGTAATCTTCCAACAGCATTAATACGTGGAGCTAACGCAAATCCAATCGTTTCCTCATTAATTGTAGACAAATCAACATTTGCAACTTTTAATAATGCTTTTAAGCCAACGCGATTTGTCGATTTCATTTGCTTTAATCCCATTTTAGCAATAAGTCGATTTTCATCCTTTAATGAAACAAGGTCAGCAATAGTCCCAATTGCTGCTATTTCTAGTAAATCAACAGGCAGCTCTCCAAGTAGTGCGTGACATAACTTAAATGCAACTCCAACTCCAGCTAACTCTTTAAACGGATATGGACAGTTTGGTTGCTTTGGATGAACGATCGCAAGCGCATCTGGTAAAATTGGACCTGGCTCATGGTGATCAGTAATAATAAGGTCAACACCAAGCTCCTTTGCAATATTTGCTTCATGCACAGCAGCAATTCCTGTATCTACAGTAATAATTAATGAAAATCCTTGAGCATGGGCAAACCTAAATGCTGCTTCGTTTGGACCGTATCCTTCTGTAAAACGATTCGGTATATAAAAGGTTGCTTCTGCTCCCAAATTACGTAATGTCGTTAGTAAAACTGTTGTACTACTAACACCATCTGCGTCGTAGTCACCAAATATTAATATATTTTCTTTGTTTTCAATCGCCAATTTTATGCGATTAACAGCCTTTTCCATATCCTTTAAAAGAAAAGGGTCATGAAAGGAATTTAAATCTTGATGAAGAAATTCCTTTGCTTCATCTAATGTATGGATTCCTCGGTTAACGAGCAATGAAGCAACAAGTGGTGTAATAGCCAAACCATCTGTTAATGTCTTTATTATTGCTTCATCAGTAGGATTTATCATCCACCTTGTTTTTGCATTTAACATGCCAATTTCACCCCTCAATCTTTCCATTATACTAAAGAGGCCAAGGGGTTTCAATTTAAGGTTGTTTGTGGAAGTCCTGTCTCATTCTTTAAGTTACTCCTCTTCCTTCTCTACTACCTCATCAAATCTTTTCTCTTTTTGTACCAATTTATCGTCATCTCTTAAACGAAGGTTTTCTTTTTCAAGCTGTTTAAGTTTACGTTGCAATGTTACTATTCTAATAAAACCTGTTAAAGCAACTAAAAACCCCCCCATTAAAACCGAGCTTAAAATGATTAAAATTAGCGGCCATTCTGCTTGACCAAATAAATAATCGACTTGTACAGGTTCTACATTAATAACAGCAAAAATAGCAATTATGAGTGCAAATAAAATAGCAAGAATAATGCTCCATTGTCGTTTCACTTCATTCTCTCCCTTAATCAATAGTTTTTGTACGAACTTTTTTCCTGCAATAATTAGTTTGTCCACCGAGAACAAATATTAATAATACCCATCTTTGCTGATGATGTAAATTTAATTTTTTTAGCTCATTAGAAAAATAAAAAAAATCAACCTCCTCGATAAATTAACAATTTCATCTAGAAGATTGACCTTATTTTTTACAATTTTGCTAACTATGTGTTTCACGTTGCAATGGCTTGTTTAGTCGTGTTTTTATAGTGTTATTTAATTGCTTTCCTTTCCATATGAACCATAGCTGTGGTGCTATAAAAAGGGATGTATACCATACGCATATAAAACCTATTAATAAAGCAATAGAGAAATTTATCGTCGTAGGGCTTCCAGCAGCAATAAATACAACCATTATAGTAACTACTATTAGAACAGTCGTCAAAGAACGTATGATTGTTGAATGAAGGCTGCGATTTACAATTAATTTTAAGTTTTCGAAGCTGTTACCCTTTATTTCTCTAGAATTTTCACGTATTCGATCAAAGATTACAACCTTATTATATAGCGAATAGCAAGCAATGGTCAGTAGCGCAGCAATAAATGGTATATTAATTTCAAGTCTTGTAGCGCTAAAAAAAGCAACGACGAAAAATAGCTCATATAACAAAGAAGTAACAATTGCCATAGCGATATAAAGCTTATAGCGGGTAGCGACATATAAACCTATCCCTATTATCGAGATAATTAAGCCGATGACTGCCTTCTCTGCGACTTTCGTTCCTAAAGCAGGAGAAAATGTGCTTACATTCGGTTCAGTTCCGTATACCTCATTAAAGTGCTTCTTTATATCATCAATTTTTTGCTGTTCCAATTTTCCTTGAAAAAGAACAACGCCAATTTCATTTTCTGCTCCCGATAACACTACATCATGACGTTCAATATCAAGATTCAATATCTCCATTTCATGAATCATTTCATTTGCAGTTATCTCTTTCCCTGCCAACACTTCAATTCTCGTTCCAGTCGAAAAATCGATTCCATTATTCATCTTAAAGACTAATAAGATGATAAAGCCAATGAAAACAACTAAAGTAGATAGCATCAGCAAAGGTCTTCGATACTTTAAAGCGTCAATATGTTTAAACTTAGCCAATACCGGTAATTGTCCTTCATGTAACTGTTGCAAACCTTCTTCTTTTTTTACAGCGTAAAAATGGTGCCGTTCATCAAAAAAACCACTTCTAACTAATAAACCCATTAGTACCCTCGATAATAAAATAATTATCAAAAAATTTGTTAAAATAATTGTTAATAATGCTAGTGAAAAACCTTTTATAGAACCTGTTCCACAAATAAGTAAAACAATCCCAACAAGAAAAACGACTAAATTAGCATTAATAATAGCCATAATAGAGCGTATAGAACCCTCTTTAAATGCTAAACGAATATTTTTACCTAGTTGTAATTCTTCCTTTACTCGCTCAAAAGTAATCTTATTTGCATCCACTGCGATTCCAACACCAAGTATAAGTGCTGCAATTACAGGAATTGTAACATCTACATTCAACCAATCAACTATAAACAAGGTGATTGATAAGGATGTCACATACGTCATAACTGCGATTAATCCTTGGAAACGATAAACAATTAGTAAAAAGAGCGTTACAAGTCCAAGACCAACTATTGCAGCAAATATCGTTTTACTTAACGACTTATCTCCATATTGTGCTCCAACAGAAGTCGAGTATATTTCCTCTAACTTTACGGGAACGGGTGATTCTAACTGTTTCGAAAGACCTGCCATCACCTCTGTTCGATTTGTAACATTTGCTAATAAAACTCGAATTCTATTTCCTTCAAGTTGCATTGAATAATCGTTAATTCCAAGTACCCTCACACGTTTCTCTAATGTATTGACTGTTCCTTTCAATACATCTTTTGTAATCTTTTCACCTTTATTGACAGGCTTAACCTCATACAAAATTTCATAGCCACCTTGTAACTCCAAACCAAACAGATGATTGTCGGTTACTTTTTTTGCTATTAAAGCAATGTCTGAGACAAAAAGTAAAGCAAGTAGAAAAAAAACAATGATGGGCCCACGTTTGACCAATATGTATCCCCCTTACAGTCAAAAAGTAATCACTGTATGTGTATTTTTCTCCCGTTATTCTTTACACAGAAATCTTTCCCCTTTTAAATATACTCAGCAGCTAAAAAAACAGTATTAAATTAAGTCCTTTAATAAATCTTTTGCCTCTTCACTTTCAAACCATTTTCCATTTTTATACGTTTCTACTGTTGCATAATTCATATAATCTCCAACTTTTACGGATAGTACATCATTGACAATTTCGTGAACAGATAATTCCTTTATCTTTCTCCATTTTTTGTTTTTTAAATAGTCCCAGAGCTTAGCCTCAGTGACGTCTTTATATCCGAATAATTTAAACTCCTCAAGCTTGCTTTTTAATGCTGGTTTAATATGATCTCTAAAATCATCCATTGGTTGTTTATCCAATCTATTCTCCTCCTTTTTCATACAAAAATTATATCTAAAAAATTTTGCGATAATTGTTTTTCAGATTCATACCTAGAACTTGTCATGCTTGGCCTAGTCCTTCGCATATAGTAATTGTATCTAATTACATGTTAATTGAGAAGGCAGGGAGAACAAATGACAAAACAGACGTTTCTGAAAGGAACGCTTATACTTATATTAGCTGGATTTATTACGCGAATTCTTGGATTCATTAACAGAATCGTTGTTGCCCGTTTTATAGGTGAGGAAGGTGTCGGTTTATATATGATGGCAGTCCCTTCACTTGTACTAGTTATCACGATTACTCAGTTAGGATTACCTGTTGCAATTTCAAAATTAGTTGCTGAAGCGGCTGCACAAGGAGACAATCGAAGAATAAAAAAAATCCTTGTCGTCTCATTGTCAATAACCGGGACATTAAGCATTTTATTTACCCCTGCTATCTTTTTTGTTGCACCTTATCTAGCAGATACGATATTTACAGATGAACGGATTATTTGGCCATTACTTGCAATAACACCTGTTGTCCCGATTGTAGCGATATCTTCTGTTATAAGGGGCTATTTCCAAGGAAAACAAAATATGCAGCCTGCCGCTATCTCACAAGTACTGGAACAAACGATTCGCATTTCTTTAGTAGCTTTGTTTACAAGCGCCTTTTTGCCATATGGGATTGAATATGCTGCTGCAGGTGCAATGATTTCATCTGTTATTGGTGAACTTGTTTCACTCATCTATTTATTAACGATGTTTAAAGTAAAAAAGAAACTAAAGGTTCGTAGAAATTTTTTCAACTCTTTAAAAAAGGGGAAGTCAACGTTTAATCAATTAATGAGTATTGCCTTACCTACAACAGGAAGTAGATTGATCGGATCAATTTCATGGTTTTTCGAACCAATTGTCGTTGCTAATAGTTTAGCAATTGCAGGTGTTGCAACAGCGGTAGCGACAAAACAATATGGAGGGTTAACAGGCTACGCATTACCGTTGTTAATGCTACCATCTTTTATTACAGTTTCTCTTTCCACCTCACTAGTTCCTGCTATAAGTGAAGCAATGGCACAAAAAAAATTGTTTCTTGTTGAGCACCGTCTACAACAAGCGATAAGACTCTCCCTCGTAACTGGTGGATTAGCAAGTGTTGTTCTATATATTTTTGCAGAACCTTTAATGGTGTTTATGTATGGTAATAGTCAGTCGGCTATTTTTGTTAAAGTTCTTGCTCCTTTTTTTATCTTTCATTATTTTCAAAGTCCCCTTCAAGCAGTATTACAAGGCTTAGACTTAGCTAGAGCGGCAATGATCAACAGTTTAATTGGGTCAGCTGTTAAAACTGCCTTAATTTTCATTTTAGCGACAAGACCGTCATTAGGGATAATCGGAGCAGGATTAGCAATTGCCATCGGTATAATCCTAACTACATTGCTCCATTTTGCAACGGTTATGAAAGTTGTACCATTTACTATTCATGTGCGGGCATATATTAAGAGTGTGATAACAATTGTTCTTTCTGGAATAACAGGTTATTATTTTTATCACTTTCTTATTGATTCTTTAAATGATTCGATTCGTTTAATTATAGCTATTTGCATAACATCACTAGTTTATTGCTTCATGTTATTACTCTTTAAATTAATCGATAGAGAAGAAATGAATCGAATTCCATTCATTGGTTCATTTTTAGCAAAGCTTATTCCGGTTAAGTAATAAGCTAATAAGACAAGTAGCTTCATTTACGTTAAATTGAAGTACTTGTCTTATTTTTTTACTATGATAATAAACGGTTAAGTTCTTCTTTATTTAATTTCATCTTTAATATCAACAGACAGTTTTCCTTCATGAAATGAGCATAATGATATATTTTGTAAGTCATTATAACCTAATTTCTTCAATTGCTCTTTCAACCAAAATTGATTCAAATTCATCATTTTTAAATTTTCTTGTTGAATATGTCCATCAATGATAAGTGGTAGATGAAGCATTTGCCGTTCATTTTCGTTTTTCACAATAATCGATAATTTCCCATTCGATTCTAAAATTGCAAATTCAACTTCAGCGACATTATTTATGTTTTGTTCGCGAAGCTGAGTCAATAGGTCATCAAAATTATAGCGCTGTGACCTCATAGCATGTTCGTCAACCTTTCCCCGATTAATAATGATTGTCGGCTTACCATCAAGAAGATGACGTACCTTATCACTTTTAAGCGATAAATACGCTAGTGAAATTTGAATAAGAAGAAGGACAGACATTGGAATGATCGTATGAAGTAATGGATCTTTATGATTTTCAATCGATGTAATCCCAATTTCTGCAATCATTAAAAATACGACCAAATCAAATATACTTAACTCACCAACTTCTCTCTTTCCCATTAGTCGAAAAATAAAAACAATCAAAAAGTACAATATGATTGTTCTTGCCACAATGGAAACATACATATCCATCTGATGGCATTCCTCCTTCTATCTTCAAAGCTTTTTTGTTAGTTTAATCGTTACTACAACTTTTATGTACGAAACTTACTTAATACAAAAGGATTTTCCTTTCTCAGCCTCGCACATTCAATATAAAAATACATATTTTTAGCTATTCCTATAATCAAGGTCTGTTAATACATATAGATGTAAAGAAATCTATTCTATTTTTCCCTTACATGAATATTCTGTATTAAGACGAGCTTCAAAAGCTTGATTTCATGTAGATGGGAAGGGGATGTGAAAGTGGAATCAAAAAAATGGGGAAAAGCCATTCTATATGGATTAATCACAATTTTTGTCATCGCATTAGTAACTAGTCTATTCTTTGCAACCTTATTGAAATTTACAAGTTTAACTGAGTCTTCGATAAGTTGGATCCTTCTAACGATTTCCATTTTGGCAGTATTCATCGGTGGTTTTGTTGCTGGAGGCAATGGGAAAGAGAAGGGTTGGTTAGTTGGGGGAATTACAGCCCTTTTATATTCATTAATCATTTTGCTATTTAAATTTTTAGGATATGGACAAATTTTTACTTTAGAAGAATCTTTATACCATGGGGCTTTTTTACTCATAGCAATGCTAGGTGGAGTTTTTGGAGTTAATCTTTCATCCTCTCGAGCAAGTAAATAATGATTTTTACATTTGAACATGTTTTTGTCATTGATTATCAAAAAAAGCCAATCATCTTCTCAATGATTGGCTTTTTAGTTTGTATGTACTATTAGTCCTTTACTACTTCACGGACTGAGCGACGATCAAAAGTTAAACGTGTTCCATCTGATACTTTTAATACGATCTTATCTTCATCGATCGAATCTAAAATACCATGAAGGCCACCAATTGTAACAATTTTATCACCCTTTTGCAGGCTGTTTTGCATCTCACGTACCGCTTTTTGTTGCTTTTGTTGCGGACGAATTAACAAAAAGTAAAAAATGGCAAACATTGCGACTAAAGGTAATACTGTACCTATTAATTCCATTCATTTTCCCCTCCTTTCAGCATAAATTAGAAGTTTTTGGCATTTGGCTTATTAAAACCGTATTTTTCAAAGAATTCATCGCGGAAATCGCCTAAACGATCTTCACGGATAGCTTGCCTTACATTCTTCATTAAGTTTACCAGAAAATATAGATTATGATAAGATGTTAATCTTAATCCGAACGTTTCGTCACATTTTATTAAATGTCGAATATAAGCCCGTGAATAATTTCGACAAGTATAACAATCACAATGCTCATCAAGCGGACCAAAGTCTCTTGCATATTTTGCATTTTTTACTACTAGTCTTCCTTCACTCGTCATTAATGTTCCATTACGAGCTATTCTAGTAGGTAGAACACAATCAAACATATCTATTCCGCGAATTGCACCATCAATAAGCGAATCTGGTGACCCAACTCCCATCAAATATCGAGGTTTATGAGCTGGCATAAGCGGAGTCGTAAACTCAAGCACACGATTCATGACATCCTTTGGTTCTCCTACCGATAAACCACCAACTGCATAGCCAGGAAAATCTAATGAAACTAAATCCTTTGCACTTTGTTTACGTAATTCCTCATATTCTCCACCTTGAATAATACCAAATAACCCTTGTTCATTTGGGCGTTTATGAGCTTTAAGACATCGTTCAGCCCATCTGCTTGTCCGTTCTACTGACTTTTTCATATAATCATATTCAGCTGGGTATGGTGGACATTCGTCAAATGCCATCATAATATCTGAACCTAAATCATTTTGAATTTGCATCGCTTTTTCCGGTGATAGAAATAGCTTATCACCATTTAAATGATTTCGGAAATGAACGCCCTCTTCCTCAATGGTTCTCATGTCACTTAAACTAAATACTTGAAATCCACCTGAATCTGTTAATATCGCTCGATCCCAATTCATAAATTTATGAAGGCCACCAGCTTCTTTAACGATTTCATTGCCGGGTCTAAGCCATAAATGATAAGTATTACTTAAAATAATCCCAGCACCCATTTCTTTTAAATCTTCAGGTGACATTGTTTTAACGGTTGCAAGTGTACCTACTGGCATAAAAACAGGTGTTTCGAAGCTACCATGAGGTGTATGAACGATTCCAAGTCTTGCACCAGTTTGTTTACATGTTTTAATTAATTCATAGCGTATCGGTAAAGTTGACACTGTATTCCTCCTTAATAAGCAAGCAAAATCATCTAGCTCTAGCTACGAACACTAATAGTGACTTGATGCTCTTATAGGAACTGTTATCTTAGTTAATAGAATCCCACTACAGGCGTTTTCTTACGCATTTCACTCCAATAACAAAGTGCTAAGAAATCAACAATATGCTTTAACAGACTCCTATAAAAGGACTTCAAAATTACTTGTCGCAAGCCGTTTTGAGCTGACGCTAAGGTCTATTATATAGTTTCAGTTTGATAAAGTTTAAATGATAAGCATGGCATCTCCAAAGCTAAAAAACCGATATTTTTCCTTTACTGCAATTTCATAGGCATTCATAACATATTCCCTTGTTGCTAACGCACTTACAAGCATGATTAGCGAAGACTTAGGGAGGTGGAAGTTTGTAATCATTCCATCAATTCCTTTGAATTGAAACCCTGGATAAATAAATATATTTGTCCAGCCACTTTCGGATACAAACTTTCCATCATGCTTAGATGCAATTGTTTCTAATGTTCTTGTCGATGTTGTACCAACTGAGATAATGCGACCACCATTTTTGCGGACATTATTTAAAAGCTCAGCGGTTTCTTCTGTTACTTGATAAAATTCAGCGTGCATTTCATGTTCTTCCACATTATCTGCGCTAACTGGCCTGAACGTACCTAATCCAACATGAAGTGTGATAAATGCAAGATGGATTCCTTTGCTTTTTAACTGTTCTAAGATCTCTTCTGTAAAATGCAACCCAGCAGTTGGTGCTGCAGCAGAACCAATTTCACGTGAAAAAACAGTTTGGTATCTTTCACGGTCATCTAATTGCTCTTTTATGTATGGTGGTAAAGGCATTTCACCTAATGAATCCAATACCTCATAAAAAATACCATCATAGTCAAATGTTAATAATCTACCACCATGCTCACTTGTTCCTACACAGGTTGCTGTTAAAATTCCATCACCAAAGGAAATAACAGTTCCTTCCTTCACTCGTTTTGCTGGCTTCACCAATGTTTCCCACGTATCATTCTCTTTTTGT
Organism: Metabacillus sp. 22489; assembly: GCF_052044855.1. Taxonomy (NCBI): domain Bacteria; kingdom Bacillati; phylum Bacillota; class Bacilli; order Caryophanales; family Bacillaceae; genus Metabacillus; species Metabacillus sp. 22489. The sequence goes on along the minus strand of NZ_JBQENT010000048.1, from coordinate 3,341 downwards.
TTTAAAAGAAGAACCTCGATACTCGCACCTGTATCTTGTTTTGTCCCAAATAATCGTGCCGGCATTACTCTTGTATTATTTAAAACAAGGCAATCACCTGGCTGGAAATAATTAACAATCGACTTGAAGGTTTCATGCTTTACTTCCCCAGATTCCTTATTTAATACCATTAAACGAGATGCATCTCTCTCTTTAAGCGGTACCTGTGCAATTAGTTCTTCTGGTAGATCAAAATCAAATAATTCAACTTTCAACGTGCTCACCTTATTTCTTTTCTCTAGATTATTTAAATCTTCCAATAAACGAAAATACAATCGATAATATAATGCTAACAACTATGCAAGTCACAATGGGGAAAAATACTGTTGTATTCCCTTTTTTAAATACTATGTCACCTGGTAGTTTACCAATAAACTGCATAAAAAATCCAATGATTAAAAGGATAGCTCCAATCATCATTAATATCTTTGGAAAATTAGCCATGTTTAGGTGCCTCCATATTAAAATGTTGGTAGACTCTTTCCGTAACAATTCTTCCTCTTGGAGTTCTTTGCAAAAAACCAATTTGCAGGAGATATGGCTCATATACATCTTCAATTGTATGTGATTCTTCTCCTATTGTTGCCGAAATCGTATCAATCCCAACCGGACCGCCACGGAATTTTTCAATAATTCCTAACAATAGCTTATGATCTATGTGATCCAATCCTAATTTATCAACCTGAAGCTTCTCAAGCGCATCGATTGCTAGTCCTGTTGAAATCGTATCAACACCAATCACCTGGGCGAAATCCCTTACTCTTCTAAGTAAGCGGTTCGCAATTCTCGGTGTTCCCCGCGACCTTCTAGCCATTTCAACTGCACCTTGATCCTCAATTCCTATTTCTAATATTTCAGCAGTACGCTGTATAATAAGGGATAATTGAGTTTCATCATAATATTCAAGCCTGCTCAAGACTCCAAATCGGTCACGTAATGGAGCTGTTAGAAGTCCTAATCTTGTTGTTGCACCAATTAACGTAAATGGTGGAAGATCTAATCGAACAGACCTTGCTGTCGAGCCTTTGCCAATTACGATATCAAGGCAAAAATCTTCCATTGCAGGATACAAAACTTCCTCAATTGACCTTTGTAATCGATGTATTTCATCAATAAATAGAACATCTCCTGGTTCTAATGCTGTTAAAATTGCAGCTAAATCCCCTGGTCTTTCAATAGCAGGTCCTGAAGTTGTTCTAATATTTACACCCATTTCATTGGCAACAATTGTGGCTAAGGTTGTTTTCCCAAGACCCGGCGGACCATATAATAACACATGATCCAATGTTTCACCACGCAATTTTGCAGCCTCAATAAATACTTTTAAATTATCCTTTACTTTATCCTGACCAATATATTGAGATAATGTCTGCGGTCTTAAGGACTGCTCTAAGTACGAATCATGTAAATCTGCCTCACCAGATACTAGGCGTTCATCCATAGTTATCACCTTACTTCAATAGCTTTTGCAATGCTTTTTTAACATACATATCAGTTGATAAACTTTCTTGCTTAAGCGAAGGAAGCACTTTATTAATTTCGCGTTCTCCATAGCCTAAAACCTTCAATGCTTCTACAGCTTCATTTAACGCATGATTATTAGTTCGTTCTTTTTCAATTTCTTCATGAGTAAATAAATCAGGAGCGTACAAAGCAGCAATATCACCGAGTTTCCCTTTTAAATCTAAAATTATTTGTCGTGCCGTCTTTTTTCCAACACCAGGGAATTTCACTAAAAACGCATCGTCTTCCTTTTCAATCGCTTCAATGACGTGAGATGGATTACCTGATGCAAGAATTGCCAATGCCCCTTTAGGTCCAATCCCAGTAACGTTTAATAGCTTCATAAACAAAGCCTTTTCTTCTCTCGTTTGAAAACCGTATAACGCAAGGACATCCTCACGTACATGTTGATACGTATAAATCGTAATTTCATCCTGATTGCTTTTTTTATAAATAAAAGGATTTGGCGTATGTATTTGATAACCTAATCCATGATGTTCAATAACTATATATTCTGGTGTGATATGTTCGACATATCCTTTAATAAACTCAATCAACACTTTCACCTCTTTAAGCGACTGTATCCAATTGTAACAAAAAACCGTTCAAATCAGAAGAAGTTTTATCTACAAAAAACTTTCATACCGCAATCCATAAGGATAATTTCTAATAATATTCATTATGGCTCGAATAAAATTTCTAGGAATCAATTTTGATTCTTGAAATGAGAAATACGTACAATTGTTCCTATTTATCATATCACAATAAATGAATGTAAGAAATTAAAACTGTTTTGCGAAATAAAAAAAGCTAACCTAAAAGACCGTCTATCTTTCAAGTTAGCAGTGTTTATTTTTTTTCAGTCTTTGAATAAGATTCAAAGCTTTTAATTACCTCAAAGTATTGATCTCTTGATTGAATTCGAATACCTTTACGTAACTCATCCTGCCTATGACTTTCCAGCTTTTTTATGTCAATTTGAAAAAACGATTGGATCACTTCATTTGTCTCAGGCTTTCCATTAAATGTTGATAATGTACCATCGCCGGTTATTCCAAAGTATCCATTTGTTTTTAATAATGGAGAAATGTCATCTACAGCACGGTGAAATACCAATTCTTTCTCATTTTGAGTGACCAAATGCCAATTTTTATATTTTTCCTTAATTGCATTAAGAGGTAAATCATATTCATGCGTTACTTCTTCACTTAGCTCTCCGTCAAGATATTCTTGCTGCATTATAATTTTTATTGGAGTATTTCCATCTAAAGTTTCCGCATGTACATTCATTGGATTCGATTGTATACATATCATTAGACCTACAGCGATCAACATGATTAGAGTAAGATTCGTAAAGTTGCGACTTCGATGAAATACTTTCATCTGCTTCACCTCATTCATTATTTTGTACATTGAAGCATGAAAACGCGTAATTAAATATTGTCCGTTACTATTGTGACCAAAAGTAGAATTTTTAACCACGGTTTATAGAACCTTATATACATGATTTTATTTTAAAAATACCTCTCTTGATCATTTAGGTGTCGGCTAAATATATGCTAAAAACGCGCGCGTTTAGTAGAACTATTTAAGCATGTGGAAATAACCAAGGATATTCACATCAATATATCTAAAAAAACATTGTATGGGGAATCAGCTAAAATAAAAAGAGCATCACTCGGTACCGACCCCCAGAAGTTAGAGTAATAAATCTAACTTCTGGGGGTATTATTATGGCCAAATATAGTGAGGAATTTAAAATAAAGATTGTTACCGAATATTTGAATGGAAATCTTGGA